>JAJFID010000322.1 GCA_021775325.1 Rhodospirillales bacterium | reverse complement strand
CCTGTGTCAGCAAGGTCGCCAATCTGGCGCACGCGGCAGAAGCAAAAAACCTGTATCTCTTCCACCATGACCCTGACCAGAACGACGATGATATCGATACCAAGCTGGAAACCGTTAAAGAGGTCTTGAGTGACCTGGAGTCGGATACAGTATGTATTGCACCAAAAGAAGGCGATCTGGTTCGGGTTTGAGCCCCTTCTAGCCTTCATCGCCATCAAGATAATGCGGTTCTACCATCGTTAGTGATATCCCGGCTTCCTCGAACATGGTTTCGGTCAGATCGAAGTGGCAGGATTCTGCCAGCCGCGGATTGTCGTTGATCGTGGCCACCACCTCCGAAATCCCGGTCTGAATGATCATGGCGGCACAAACGCTACACGGCATCAAAGGCCAGACGTAAAGCGTTAAACCACTTAGATCCCGCTTGGCGTCAATGATGGCATTTCGTTCGGCATGAACGACCATCTCATACTTGATATCGCGATTTTGCAGGCGCTCAATTGTATCTTCGACGCCGGATGGCAAACCATTGAACCCGGTGGATACAACCCGCATCATGGGATCGACAATAACGCACCCAACCTGCGTGCTGGGGTCCTTGGACCAGTTTGAGATAAACCGGGCAAGTGTCAGAAACCGATGGTCCCAGTGTGTCAAATCGCGCGTGTGTTTTGGTTTTGTCACGTGTCATGTTTCCCGGATAACCATCGGATTATGAACTGGCCTTATGTGTTGATGGCATTATTGTGCACATAGTTCAAATCGTTCCGAATCTGAAATGGGAGTCATTATGTCTGGAATCATCGCTGCGCGTCTCGAACAACTTGGGATCGACCTTCCAACACCGGCTGTGCCGGTGGCCAGTTACGTGCCCTTTGTGATTGTTGGAGATATGGTGACGATATCGGGGCAAATCACCATGGACAGCGGTCAGTTGAAGTATATAGGAAAACTGGGTGATGAGATTTCCGTGGAGGAAGGATACGAAGCCGCCCGTTTGTGTGCGGTTAATCTGCTGGCACAACTTCAGGTCGCCTGTAACGGTGATCTGGACCGGGTCAAGCAAGTCGTCCGTCTGGGTGGGTTTGTGAACTGTACGGCTGACTTTACCGACCACCCCAAGGTCATCAATGGTGCATCAGACCTGATGCAGGAGGTGTTTGGCGATCAGATTGGTTCGCACGCCCGTGCCGCCGTCGGTGCCGCGAGCCTGCCGCTTGGCGTGGCGACCGAGGTTGAGGGTCTGTTTGAGATCGGGTGACTTTGTGCCGACGCATGACAGACTGGTGCTGTTTGGTCTTCAGGCCTTCGCCGCCACAGCGTCGTCACACAGTTTATTGCGGCGATTAAATCGATCCTGTGGCACGCTGGTCCAGTTGTTGCGATCACCTATTTCTTTGGCGAAGGCCACGAGATCGTTGTCGGCGACACAGGTTTGCAGGAATCGGCGTGTTGTCGGTGTATAGTCACCGCGAAAACGAAGATCGATCAGGATTTCGCTGATTGTTGGATCAAGTGCATCCCAGTCCGTGGCACCGTAGACCTGTGTGACATCTGATTTGGTTGCGAGACGCCGGGTATCCGCCTCCTTCAAGGCGTACTCAATCTCGAACAGTTCAAGCTGTTGTTGCTGTGATATCTCGAATATTTCGAGATCATTCTCTTCGATAAATTCTTCTGCCCGGTCTCCCGTCAGGCCAGCGGCCTGGGAGATCAGGGCCGCCTCGGCAGAATTGACACCGGCCTTTGTGAGTTCGTCCCGAATCTCGCTTTTGGACCGGTGTTTCATGTCGTAACCGCGCCCGATAGTGAGTCCGGACGCCGCAGACGGCACGTGAAAACGACGGCTGTGATACCGCCCACCTTCCTGTCCTTCCGCGTCATAGGTAATGCCACCACGATTAGGTCTCAGAACCCCGTTTTCCGTTGTGTCGTCTGCCATCTTGATTACCTCCCGCAGGTAGTTGCTTGCGCTCTTACAAGGCGAGCATAACACCGTCAGAAAACACCTCAAGGTAGAATATGGCGGCGCGGACGACAGGATTCTATGGGCAGCAGCGGGATATACGCACTTGGTTAAAGTATTCGTATAGTCCTTATGAGTTCAAGTAGAGGGCCAACCCACTCAAAATCATTTTCTGCCCTCAGGCACAGCCAACCACCAGGTTCGGGTGTTTGTGCACCCGGTCGAGATCGGTTGGTGACAAACGTACCTGTAAATGAATTCCGTCGGCGGTATCTTCACGCGATATGACCTCGCCATGCTCGTACAGCCAGGCGACGTCAGATCCGAATTGGTGGGCTGCAGTTATATCTGTTACCACATGATCACGGGTCAATTCGCTGTCGATGGTCTCTATCAATTCTGCCGTTCCCTCGCCGGAAATAGCGGACAGGTGAACGACCGGCTCATGCGCCCGCGATGCCGTGTTGACGATGTGGGACAATGTATCGGCATCGAGAAGGTCAGTCTTGTTGATGACTTCAATGATATGGGAACCTGATTCAGGCGTACCGGTGATCTCATTACTTTCTGCCGGCAGCACATTCAACTTTTCAAGAATGCCAATGACATCTGCCCGCTGAGCCTTCCAATCCTCGTGCGAGGCATCCTGGACATGCAAAACCATGTCGGCCTCACACACCTCCTCCAGCGTGGCATGGAACGCGGTCACCAGTTCGTGTGGCAAATCAGAGATAAAACCAACAGTATCGGAGAGTATTGCGGTCTCGCCGGATGGCAGAACAATCTGACGCATGGTCGGGTCCAGCGTCGCAAACAGTTGATCCTTCGCCAACACAGCAGACTGGGTCAGGCGATTGAACAATGTGGACTTCCCGGCGTTGGTGTAACCCACAAGCGCAATGGATCGATAGGGTACGCGTTCCCGCGCTTCCCGGTGGAGACGCCGCGTCCGTTCCACGCTCTTGAGCTGGCGCTTGATAATAACGATTCGTTCGTTAATCAGACGCCGATCCGTTTCGATTTGCGTTTCACCGGGGCCGCCAACGAACCCCAATCCACCGCGCTGACGTTCGAGGTGTGTCCAACTGCGTACCAAACGGCTCTTTTGATAGGAGAGTGATGCCAGTTCCACCTGTAAACGTCCGGCTTTCGTGCGCGCCCGGGCACCAAAAATTTCCAGTATCAGTCCCGTACGATCAATAACTTTACATTTCCAGGCTTTTTCAAGGTTACGCTGTTGTACGGGGCTAAGGGGTGCATTGATAATTGCGAGATCAATTTCGGGATGGTCAGGCGGAAGATGGCCTCGTTGATGGGCACGCTTCCCCGATTCTTCGCTTTCAGGTGCCGGTATCTCGTCGCCATGGATAATATCGCCCAGGCGCTCGACTGTGCCGCGACCGAACAATCTGCCGGGCGATGGTGCGCTCAGACGAACGATTTCCGCGTGGCTGACGATAAGATCAATGGCGGCGGCAAGACGCACGGCTTCTTCCAGGCGCGCGTCAACACCACGTGAGGCATCACCCTGCTTTGTAAATTCAGGGTGAATGACCAGACAGTGTTGTTTTACAGTCTGATTGGAGTCGTAAATTTCCACTGCTCTCGAATTTGTCAGGCGCTAGTCCGCACCGCTATCGCCTTCGCTGTCGGCTTCCGGCTCGAACAACTGAACCGGGACAGATGGCATGACGGTTGAGATTGCGTGTTTGTACACGAGTTGGGTATGACCATCGCGGCGCAGCAAAACAGAGAAATTGTCGAACCAGGTGACAATGCCCTGAAGTTTTACCCCGTTGATCAGAAATACCGTTACAGGTGTCTTGTTTTTTCGAATGTGGTTGAGAAACACGTCCTGTACATTTTGTGTTTTTTCTGCGGACATTTTTTTGATCCCGTTTATTTGTTTTGTTTTCTGTTCTCTTTCTGGGGCGAGATCACATCATTCACGATCAATATGAACGATAACAATATTGAGCCCCCCCGAGCGCAATTACGCACCTGTGCGTCTGTCTAACATACGTATAAATGATACAGCGTCAATTCACGCTGACAAAGAGGTCACCAACTCATTGAATTGATGACAGTTTTTTACATAATGTTGCGGTGGAAAATCATCGAACTCGTCGCCTTCCGGCTCGTTTTCGCGTATCAGAACCGGGACACACCCGGCGTTGGTGCCACATTCCAGATCAATATCCGCGTCGCCCACGAACCAGACGGTTTGGCCAGGCCCGGTTCCGCTATCCGCCAGGGCCATATGAACCGGGTCAAGCGATGGTTTGTCCTGTTCTGCATCCCCTGCCCCGATGAGGTTCTTCAGATACCTGTCCCAACCAAGGTGCATCGCCTCCTGACGGAGGTAACTGCCAGTTTTGTTGCTGACCACCGACATGAAAATTCCCTGTCTGTGGATGTTTTCAAGCATGGCTTGCGCGCCCGACAGAGGGGTCAATTGCGCCATATGGATTTCCTGATACCGACCATAGAATACATCGGCTGCATCATGCCACGCGTTGCCGAACAAGTTGGGAAATCTGTCACG
>JAJFID010000321.1 GCA_021775325.1 Rhodospirillales bacterium | reverse complement strand
ACAGCAGATAGGGGCCCTCAGCGTATTCCTCTCGGTAATTTGACGCATAACTGTAATCCACTTCCAATGGCGGTGCGTCTCGGCGAAAGAACGCCACATACCAGATATCGAACGGCACGATTGCGCTAATGCCCCCCAGCATCTCGCCCAGCACAGTGGGGCGGTCAATATTATCAATTACCCGCCCTAAACATGCGTTCCACGCAGAAAAATCAATTGTGTCTGTCATAAACCGTCTACTCGGCCCCGCCGCCATCAACAATTGTCCGTGTCAGGACGGCCATCCCCACAGGTCCGCAGTGTACGGCTCCTCCATTGCAAGGCAAGCCTGCATATCACGTGTGTCATTGAGCCCCGAGGCCCTCTGGTCAATTTTGAAAGTATTATCCGTGTCGATGGATATGATATCGTGTTATGTCGTTGTACTCCAAACAGTCTGCATGAATTCAAGAGTGGCTTACTATGACCAAACCTAGTTATCAGGAAACCATTGATGGCATGGCCGATGAATTCCGCGATGACGCCATTGCGCGCCTAACCTCGATCACTGAAATTTTGGCCGGATTTCAACACGTAGATAACGATATCGAGGATGACTTTTCCAAAATTTCCCGTCAGGTCCATAGTATCAAGGGAACGGCCCGCACATTTGGTTTTCATGGCCTGTCTTACATAGCGTGCGCGCTGTATGCCTGGCTACAGGATATCGAGAAGGGGAAATCCGACGCTGTCAGCTTGCAGGACCGGGCGCTTGGCAAGGATTTGGAAATTTTTACCGCACTTATGCTCAACATTACCGAGGCCAAAGACCGACAAGTTGAGCAGCAGGGTGTCGATGCACTGGATGATGCAGAATTTACACTGTACCGGCTACCATCTCACTAGTTGTCGCAGACCAGCAGCTTAGTCCGGTGATGCGGGACGATTGCTCAGTATCTGTTTTCCATAGCGGCGCGTGAGCAGGAGCTTCACTTTTTCCTGCAAATCGGCCTGCTGAAATGGTTTGACCATATATCCCGAAACACCGAGTTCCGCCGCTTTCGTGACAGCATCTGATGACCGGTTTGCCGTCAGCATAAGAAAGGGGATACGGGGAATGTCCTTACGCACACGCTCGAGCACATCAATGCCGCTAACTTCGGGCATATCCATATCACAAACTACCAGTTGAATGCCATTTATGCCTTCGGCCAGGAAATCGAGCGCCTGTCGCGGATCATTGATTGTGTAGATATTCTCCAAACCGATTGCGCGTAGCGTGATGTCAATCAATGACGTCATCATAGAGTCATCGTCCACGACCATTGTCGAAATATCGTCTAGCCACGACGGTTCGCTGTCCGGATCATCTTGTCCAAACATTTGGACACCATTCCCTGTTTCAATTCGATTAAACCCCAATCCAGCGAGTCTAGATGAATTCCGGGCAAAATGGAATCACGATCGGTAGTTGCGGGTTCAACGCAACATCAATATTTGGCAACCTAGATACCGCCTCCCATGTCGATCATGCCGGTACGCGTTTCCACTTCGCGTAGCAGTTCCAGCAGTTCATGATCCGCAACCCCCGTATCATTCATATGGCGGACCGTGTTGATAAGATAATCGCGGTTGAGCCCGCCAATACCCTGAGCATTCATAATGAGTTCCGCTTTTTGCTCCAGATTGAGCGCGCCCGCATACTGTTCACTCTCGGTATCAGCAATAAATGTGTAAGACGGGATCCGATACTCAGCACCGTTTCGCGTCATCGCGATATCCAGATAACGAGGCAGATAATCATAACTCACCAGTTCGCGCTCATTTAGATAGGCGACCACTTCGCGTACAATCGAAGCATCGATACGGAACGCTGCCCCCCGGCACGAACCTCCATGATCCAACCCCAACACCAAGCCCGGATTTTCAAAAGTGCCCCGGTAGTGATGAGAATAGAGGCAGAACGACCGATGATATCCGTCCAGCACTGCATCGCATTGTTCAACAAACTCAAACCCCGGATTCCACATTAGTGAACCGTACCCGAACACCCACAAATCGTCGCCTGGCTTTACAGACTCAAGCACAGTTTGATTAGTTGTTGGCATGCCACAACCAAGGTAATTCAAACTCACCATGCCACAATCCGCGGCCGGCTTTGCGGGCCTTGTCTTCAGTCACCTGATACGCGCGGGACTCATGCGACGCGACAATAGCCCAGCCCGTGTGAACCATGTTGTTACCCACATCAAAACCATTCACGCTGCATCGTGCGACGATGGCACCATCTGCGTCGTGAGTGCCCTCGTCAATGGCCGTACAGTCTACCTGGGCGGCTACCACCAAATCCATAAGCGCCGTGCGGGACACATCACCGCAAGGTATAATTTTGTCTGGCCACTGGCACGATTGCCCCAGTCCCGGGGCATCAATACCGAAAAGTCTGAACGTCTTACCGGAAATTTCCAGCGTATCGCCTGATATGACATTTGCCGGACCTGAGACTGAAAAATCTCCTGCAAACAACGGCGTATCGAATACATAGCCTGAGATGGCAAACATCGCGCAGAGAAGGAAATAGCGTCCGAGAGGTTTTCTAACTCTAGAAGAAGAATCTGGCATTGAGCGATCCTGATACATGAACGTGCTGTAGTAAGTATATGAACGAGCCGGCGACAACAGCCAATCAAATATTTGTTGCCCCGGCATCATAGGTCGCTAGCATGGCGTGTATGGATACGAGTAACCTTCGCATAAATTTAAACCGCTTGCTGGATCGCCTGGATCAGCTGGCCCAGGTCGGAAAAATAGATGGCGGCGGCGTGTGTCGATTGGCGCTTGATGATAACGACAAGGCTGGGCGTGATTTGGTCTGCACATGGATGCGTGATCTGGGCCTTAACGTGACCGTAGACAGGGTTGGCAATGTTATTGGCATACGAGCCGGACAGGCGGAGGGGCCAGCCGTTTTAACCGGATCACACATTGATACGGTCGGAACCGGCGGGCGCTACGACGGAACTTTGGGCGTACTCGCAGGCCTCGAGGTTGTTGCCAGCCTCAATGATATGGACATACATACTCGCCACTCAATTGGCGTTGGTTTTTTTACCAATGAGGAAGGCGTTCGGTTTCAGCCCGATATGATGGGCAGTATGGTGCATCAAGGGCATCTTCCATTGGATGGAATGCTGTTGTCCACGGATCGCGACGGCGTTTCACTGGACGAGGAACTCGTGCGCATCGGATACGCGGGTGACGTAGCTGTCGACAGTGTCCGGGCCAAAGCTTTTGTGGAACTCCATGTAGAGCAGGGGCCTGTCCTTGAACGCGAGCAAATTACGATCGGTGCCGTCGACAGTGTCCAGGGACTATTGTGGAAACAGGTCACGTTTTCCGGAACGTCAAATCACGCAGGTACCACGCCGATGTCTATGCGTCAGGACTGTGGTTATGCGGCGGGCGAAATTGCCACGTTTTCACGCCGTTTGGCCAAAGACATGGGCGCACCGCAGGTTGCAACCGTGGGGACTATCATTCTGACACCCAACCTGATCAACGTTATTGCCAAACAAGCGATCATCACAGTTGATCTTCGCAACACCGACCTTGTGCTTCTCAGAGAAGCCGAGGCGCGACTGGATGCCCACGCCAGGAGAATAGCAGATGCAGAGGGTTTGGGCCTGGAAATCGACACGCTGGCCCGTTACGATCCCACACCGTTTGATCAACGGGTCGTTGATCTCGTGGCAGACAATGCCAAAGCACTTGGCTGTTCAGTACGCCAGATGCCAAGCGGTGCGGGCCACGACGCGCAG
>JAJFID010000033.1 GCA_021775325.1 Rhodospirillales bacterium | reverse complement strand
CCACAGGGGCGCCTTGAGTTATCTCGGTTTGTTGTATGTCTCAACCGGTCAGACAGAGGATGCCAGGGCACTGCTGGTGCGTCTGGATGATGCCTGTTTTTTTGGCTGTGACGAGTACGATACCCTGAAAGTGGCCATCGAAACCGGTGTGGTGCCCGAAACCGCGTCCTGGTAACAGGTTTCTGTTGCTTGCAAAGTGTCAGCGGCTTGCGTATGAAGCGCCCAGTTTTCTGAACACTCTGTCCTGCAACCCGGAGATACCAATGTCTGACTCAATCGAAGCCTCCCACATCCTGTGTTCCACCGACAACGCAACCCTGGAAGAAGCCACGGCGCAGATCAACGCAATTGCCGCAGAAATCGAAGGCGGTGCTGATTTCGCCGATATGGCCCGCGAGCATTCAACCTGCCCGTCCGCCAGCAGCGGCGGCAGTCTCGGCAGTTTCGGTCGCGGCATGATGGTCCAGCCCTTCGACGAAGCGGCCTTCAAGCTGGAAGTGGACGAAGTTAGCGGACCTGTTGAAACCAATTTCGGTGTGCACTTGATCCACCGGACGGCGTAAACGCGTTACACATTCCGGGCAGACTACATGTTTGTCCCGGAGATGTGATGTCCTGACGGGTGTCGCACTCAGTGATTCCCGGCGCGACTACGTCGCTTACATGGCGTGGACGGATTTGATGAGTCGGGCGACGTCTTTCTTGACGCTGTTATCCGGCAGTTCATGAAACATTCTGGCCGTAACCATCACGCTGTCCCACTCTTCATTGTTCGTATCACTGCTCGGCAGGCCGTCGAAAAAATGGGTTATGGGCTGATTCAGCGCCATCGCCAGTTTCCACAGCGTTGAACCGGCAACACGATTCGTTCCGTTTTCATACTTCTGAATCTGCTGAAAACTGACACCGACCACATTGCCCAGACGGACCAGCGTCATACGGGGTGTCATGGCCATCCGCGCTTCACGGATCTTGTTGCCTATGTGGATGTCTATGGCCGTGGGCATAATGTGTTTTCCTTGTACCAGCGTCGCAAAACTCACACGAATCGTTGATCGTGTGAGTTGTAATGTTTGCACAAAAGTTGTCGATACCGATAACGGATAATATCGAATCTTCGGCAATTTTGTGCCTTGACACACACTTGCTGGTTGTATATCGCCTAGCGATCTTGATCAATGAGTGAATTCACCTTGGCCAGGCGCTCGGCTAAAACCTGTTCCCGCTTTTGATGCTCGGATGTATTGTCCCGAGCCTCTTGCAGCATTTTTGCGGCATCATCGGCCGCTTTCAGTAATACCCTGAGCACCGGGGCGCTGGTGCGGGAGCCCTGTATAAACTCTACCGCCGGTATATACCGCCCGTTGACCATGTGAATCATTCTCTTGGCGATCAGTCCCTCGACAGCTTTTTCGGCCAGATGCCTTGATCCAACCGCGCCATTCGCCAGGCTTGAGACATTCTGACCCTCTCCTTTTTCCATCCACCAGGTAAGAATGTCATCCATGACAGTTTCCTGACTTTTGGTCAGGTTGTGTTGTGATTTGAGGATTCTGGCGATCTCTTCATTCGCCTTCATGAAGACCATACGCACCCACACATTGCACTCAGGTCCAGGGTTGGGCTCTGCCCAGTCCGGCGGCTTTTTATTCATTACGTCTAATCTTCTTCGCGCATCGCGTGTTAAACGAAATATAATACCACCCGTGGCGAAGAAGGCCACCCTACTGACTTCAATTAGTACAAGGAGATGAAAAATGAAACACAATCGCTATCAAGTTGACATCGTGCGGACATCTGAGGATTTGGAGGATGTTTTTGCAATTCGCGAGGCCGTGTTCATGGTTGAGCAGGGGGAGTCCCGCGAGGAGTGTTTTGATGAAAACGACTTTTGCGGGGCTGTCCATTTACTCGCAAAATCGAATGGTGTCGCAGTTGGGGGCATGAGGCTTCACATAATTAATATGGCCGATGGAGGCACAATGGAGTGGGGAAAAATGGCGATCGCAGAAAACGGCAGGGGCAGTATAAAACTGTTCAACCTGTTGACGTCCTTTGCCAATCACGTCACCAGTGCCAAAGGCTGCCGACGTGTTGTCGCAACCATCAACGATCCGCGTTTAATGCGATACTGGAAATCGAAAGGTTTTTCAGAAACCGGCGAGACACCGGCTATCTACGCTGGCGAGGAATTCAGACCAATTCACCGGATAACAATAATCCCGGTGCCGGAAAGGGTGACAGTACGACGTGCAATCGCGAATGAGCCAACGTTGATGGCCAGAGGATTCAATGTTGAAACGCCTGTTACGGTACCCCCGAGCGCGATAGTAGCAAAAAACCGGCACTACCTAGAGCCATCAGTCCCAGCATGACAACGGTGGAGCCGATTGCCGGGTTTGAGGACACGGCGACTACGAGGAAACTCGCTACACCGGCCGCGGCGTGCTGGAGAGAGCCAGCCGCTGCGGATGCGACACCACGTGATTCCGCTTCAACGGATTCAAGCACAAGAATTGGTACGGTGGCGTTTGTTAAGCCCATGCCAACGCAAAATACCATCATGGCCGCCGTTATGGTCATGGCCGATTCCGTGCCCGACCACACCAACAGACCGAAACCGGTTGTGCCAAGAACGATGAGGGCGAATGCCCCCTTCATGAGAAAATCGGTATCGAAGCAGTGACCGAGCTGGATCGCGATGAGACCACCCATGGCGTAAGCCAGCATGACGGCACCAAGGTAATACCCGAAGTGCTGTGTCAGAACACCGAAGTGATCGATATAGAGGAATGGCCCATTGGTGATGAATGCGAACAGAATCCCCGTGGAGCACATCAGAATCAGTAAGTAACCCAGCGTGCGTTGATGGCTCAGGATGTGACAATAGCGCGTGATAACAGCGCGGGAGTATAGCGGCTTTGGTTTGTTCTGTGTTTCGGGGATGTGTCGCCATACTAGGGCGGCAGTAACAATACCGGCCACAACGAGCACCCAGAAGTTTGCGCGCCAGCCAAGGGCGATAAAGATGTAACCGCCGATGATCGGCCCAAGGATGGGGGCAATGCCCACCGCCAAGCCATGGAATCCGAGTACCCGAACGGCAGTACCACGGTCGTACAGTTCATGAATAATCAAGACCACAATGACGGACGGGGCACTGCTTAAACAACCCTGCAGGAAACGCGCAAAAATCAGCATCTCGATTGACGACGCGACCGCACATAGCACCGAAGCCAGACCAAATACCGACACTGTCGACAGCAGAACGGCGCGCCGGCCGAAACGATCAGAGACCGGGCCGTGGAACAGTTGCGCGAGGGCATACGCAATCAGATTAAAACTGAGGGTCCATTTAACGGCCTGTTCGGTGGTGCCGAATTGTTCTGGCAGATGCGGCAGGCTTGGCAGGTACAGGTCAGTCGACAACACACTAACCCACGTACACGTGACCAAAATAACGGGGACCAGTCGTGGCGGTACATCTTTCTGATCACGTATCATTCGTAGCCATACATCGTAAGTGTTGATCCATCTTTCGGCCTGCTTTGGATTGGGTCATCTGGCAATGATATGAACATCACGTCCTAAGTGATCGCCTGTTACGAGCTTTTCACTGTGTGAGTGCGTCAGAAGCCGTGATGCTTCCTCGCGATTGAAACGCAGGATTCATACGAGTCAAATATCGTGTGAGTTGTAATTCGTACACAGAAAACACAGGCAAGGGAAGTTCAAAGTCCCCAATGATTGGAGTGTTTTTGCTTTTACATCCTTAATACAGTTGTATGTGGCTGTTTCTGGGTGTTTTGCACGCCGCAACGCTGGCGCTTCACATCTCTCCGGGGGGGGGCCGAAAAGGCATAAAGATCGCTCCAGTGCCTCGATGTGGCGCCCCCAAGGGGACTCGAACCCCTGTTTCCGGCGTGAGAGGCCAGCGTCCTAGGCCACTAGACGATGGGGGCACTCTTCACAGTGTGGGTGTACGCCAAAAGCCGTGGCGGGATCAAGCAGACTCTGATTTCGGCCAGATGGCGGTAGCGGTTTGCAACCTTCAGTTCCGTTGACCGCTGAGCAGTCTATATGTGAACACCAACATCATTATGGTCACGAGCACATTGGCCGCAAACAGTGCCAGAATTTCTATATACTTCAGGCTGGCAAACGTTATGCCCCATGTACTAAACGCCAGAAAGGCGAGATCCAGCGCAACGATCAGAATAGCGATCAGGATGAGCATAACGCCAAAATCGTGGGCGTACACATCAAACCGTTCAATGGTGTAGGGTGCGCCATCCGGGTATACTTTCTTCAACAAATACCCCCGATGCTCCAGGAACACCCCGAATGCGGCTATCAGGATCGCAATATCATCTTCCAGGACTATTTCGGCCGGAATGAAATTCAGATGATGATTCTCGATCAGAAACTCCACCTGCTGAGTCATGATGCCACACGTTCCCAATAATATGCTCAGCGTAATGCAACCAAGCGTCAGATGGCTGCCTGCGATTCGATAAATCATGAGATTTCCTCAAGCATGGTTCGTGCATTCTTCGATGCTCGTTCATAACTGATTTTTCGGGGTGGCGGAAGGCGTTCTGCAATGGTCTGCCGGTATCAGACCAACCCTATCAAAGGACTAAGACCTTCGGTTTCAGGATCATACTGAAAATCATAGGCGGCGATAACATGGCACAAGTCGTCATCGTCCTGACCGGCCAGCGGCAGGAACAGAGCCTCGTATCCCAAATATTCCCGCCCGGCGATGAACTCGATATAACCGACTGAACGCACCGGCCTGGCATACTCAACCACCAGATCATAGATGTTTGTCATGGCCTCGGAAGCGCGTTGATCGGTGTCATAGTCCTGCAGCGTCTTATGCGTACCGTCAAAACCCAGCGTGGACACAATTCCGGTACCCCAGTAACGGTTTCTATAGATGTGTTCTGAATGACCCTCGTTCGTGGTTCCGGATTCCACATCCTTGACAATGACATGGGATACAACGGGACCAAGTGCGAGCAGGTCCACCTCAGGCCATTTGGGCATCAGGCGATTGGCGCGAATGGCACGCCAGTAATACAACAGGTTAATGCAGGTATGGCTGACGACCTGATCCGATTGTTCCACCCACGCCCGCTTGAAACCCTCTTCTGACGATACCTTCCGAGATGATACAATCGGCGACGATACAACTGGCGACGATACAACCGGAGAGGTCGCCGTGTCAGTCAGCGTTAACGCAACCTTGGCCTTTCGGCCTTCATATGCCATGCCGTGAATTCCCCTGTGAAACCGGGCCCAATCCCATTGTAACCCGCTCAACTCCGGTTAGTTGTCACGTCTGCTCAAGGGTCTGTGACATGGCCGGGTTCGGATTAACCGGGTTCAGCGTGTTTTCTGGCACAGTCAATGAATGCCGAAACGTGGTCCGGGTCCGTATTGAAGGCGGTTACCAGCCTGATGATGCGGCCCGTGGTGGGTTCATCCCAGCGATAGAACTGAAACCCGGCCGCTGTCAGACCCTGAATGACAGGCTCGGGGAGTTCGACAAAAATCTCGTTGGCCTCAACCGGGAACTGGAAGCTGGCACCGCTGATATCTTTCAGGCCATGGGCAAGGGTCTGAGCCATGACATTGGCATGTCCGGCATTCTTCAGCCATAAATCATCGGTCAGGTAGGCATCGAACTGCGCGGAAATAAACCGCATCTTGGAAAACAGGTGGCCCGCGCGTTTGCGGCGGAACTCAAGCGTATCGGCCAGACCGTTATTGAAGACGACGATGGCTTCCGCGGCCAGACAGCCGTTTTTGGAGCCGCCAAATGACAGGATATCCACGCCGGATTTCCAGGTTGCCTCGGCTGGTGTGCAGCCCAGACTGACCAGTGCATTGGCGAACCGGGCACCATCCATATGAACTCCCATGTCCATGGCACGGGACCGTTCGGCGATCTCGCGAACTGCATCCAGTGGATATACGGTGCCAGCTTCGGTTGCCTGGGTGATGCTGATGGCCGCTGGTTGCACCTGATGAACACTTTTGCCGGTCATAAAATGCTCGGCGTCCTGCATCCCGTTCACGTCAATTTTGCCGTCCAGGTCATTCAGATGGATCAGTTTGGCACCACCGGTGAAGAACTCCGGTGCGCCGCATTCATCAACTTCGATATGTGATTTCGGGTGACAGAAAATGCCGCCCCATGGCGGTGTCATGGCCGACAGTGCCAGACTGTTTGCCGCTGTGCCTGTTGCGACCAGAAACACGGTTACGTCCGTTTCAAAAATCTCAGCTATCTTTTGCTCGACCCGTTGTGTCAGGAGGTCTGCGCCGTAGGGCATGGTATGGCCCTGGTTGGCCTGTACCAGGGATTCAATAACTTCGGGTGATGCACCCGTGGCGTTGTCAGAACAAAAGTTCATATATCTGTTTCCAGTGATTGTACGTCATTGCTTTCAGACGTGTGAATATCCAGCGGCGCAAACGAAACAGGATCGCCGGAAGCGCGAAAGGCGCGTGTATCTGCGACCCGGGCCTGTTGAACAGACAGAATGATCCAGATCAGATCAGGCTCGTATACCATTGACAGATCGGTTTCGGATGGTTGGGCCGGGTGATCCGGATGGGAATGATAGTGGCCAATAATGTCCTCGTCTGTGTCTTCCAGGTCTCGCATGAGATCAAATCTCACCTTGGGATCGACCTCGAAACTGTCGCGGTGGCTGGTCGTGGCCAGATTGGCACTGGGCACAATCCGCGAGGCAACAAGATCGTCATCAGCGCCGCGAAAACCGGCAATCAGGCCGCAACATTCAAGAGGATACGCGGCTTCGGCGGCCTCTGTCATAACTTTCAGGTGCGCCAGTTGAAATGCGATCATCACGGCCCAAGGGTCACGGTTCCAAGCACCGTGCCTGTGTTCAGGTCTATAACAATGGTTTTCTGGCAACGCGCCCGATGTTGATCATATTGCCCGTCAAGGCGGAGAACCAGTCTGTGATCCTTCAATGTCGTCTGCGCAATTACGCAACCCGCGTGGCCCTCAAGGGCGACATGGCCGAATTCGGTTGGTGACATAGTTTCCGCGGGCGCGTTCAAACTGCTGCGGGAACCGGTCTTGCTCAACAAACCATAGGCGAGCAGACCGACGCATACCACAATCAGAACACCCATTCCGATGACCAGGGCTTTCAGATACTGCATGGTATGCTAGACCTCTATCTACAGAAACAGTGAACCAACTCATTCGGCAATTGGAAGGCGCCTGTGCCCACGTCGCCATCACAAGATCAGAACACGTATTTAAGGGTATCCGTACCGTCCGGCAAGGGCGGTGTGCGCATTGACCGGTTCCTGAGTGATACGCTGGAGGGATACTCGCGCAACCGCCTTCAGGGTCTGATTGCCGATAGTCAGGTGCAGGTAAATGGCACATTGGTCACTGAGGCCAAACGCAAGGTCCTGGACGGCGATGATGTGGTCGTTACCGTACCGCCCGCAGTGCCCATGGAACTGGAAGCCCAGGACATTCCCCTGGATATTGTCTATGAAGATGACGACCTGATCATCATCAACAAGCCGCCCGGTCTGGTTGTGCATCCGGCACCGGGGAATCCGGACAATACCCTGGTGAACGCGTTGCTCGCGCACTGTGGTGACAGCCTTAGTGGTGTTGGCGGCGTGGCCCGTCCCGGCATTGTCCACCGCCTCGACAAAGGCACCAGTGGATTGATGGTTGTGGCTAAAAACGGTGAAACTCATGCCTCGCTCAGTGAACAGTTCGCAGACCACTCCATAGAACGGGCATACCGCGCCCTGGTCTGGGGCGTTCCTTCAAAGTTGCACGGAACTGTTGAAGGCAACATCGGACGAAGCCCGCGAAATCGCAAGAAAATGGCTATTGTGACGCGGGGTGGCAAACGTGCGGTCACCCACTACAAGGTTGAACGGGTGTTTGGAACCGCGGCGTCTCTGATTGAATGCCGGCTCGAAACCGGACGCACCCATCAGATCCGCGTCCACATGGCAAGCCTGGGCCATGCCATTGTGGGTGACCCGTTGTATGGCGGTGGAGAGCGTCGGGCGAGGGGGCTGGATACACACTTGCGCGACGTCGCCAGGGCCCTGGATCATCAGGTTCTGCATGCCTATCTTATCGGCATTTGTCATCCCAGATATCAGAAAACCATGCGTTGGGAGGCGGAATTACCGTGTTATTTCAGTGATATAATAGAAAAATGGAACATCTGATAATTTCCTGTTTACACAGGTGTAAGCTTTATGTAAGGTCCGTTTCATAGCAGGGCTACTGTTTGAGTCAGCTTTGCCCGGGGAATAAGTAGCCTTCGTTTCAAAAGTCGTTTTTTGGAAGGAAGGCAAGATGGCAAGCGTAATCAGTACCTCCGTTGATGTATCACCGGAGCAAAATCTAACCCGTTATCTTCAGCAGATTCGTGAATTTCCTATGCTCACGCTTGATGTGGAACAGCATCTTGCATGTCTGTGGCGTGACAAGCGCGAACCGTCCGCCATGCACCAGTTGGTCAACAGCCACCTGCGTCTGGTGGCCAAGATTGCCATGGGGTATCGCGGATACGGATTGCCTGTTGGAGATCTGATTTCTGAAGGCAACATCGGTATGATGCAGGCAATCAAACGGTTCGACCCGGACCGTGGATTCCGACTTTCAACCTATGCCATGTGGTGGATCAAGGCCGCTATTCAGGAGTACATCCTGCATTCGTGGTCGCTGGTCAAAATAGGAACCACGGCGTCGCAGAAAAAACTGTTCTTTAATCTCCGTACATTGAAATCCAAGATGAAGGCTCTTGAAGAAGGGGATTTGCGGGCAGAGCAAGTCGCGTCAATCGCTAATCACTTGAAGGTGCCAGAGGCGGATGTCGTTTCCATGAATCGCCGCATGGCAGCGCATGATCATTCGCTCAATGTTTCGGTTCATGACGACGGTGAGGGTGAATGGCAGGACCGGTTGGTCGAGAACTCCGACAATCAGGAGCAACTCGTCGGTAATCGCCAGGAGGAAAACGGGCGTCAGGTGTTGCTAAATGCGGCGCTGGAAACACTGGAAGATCGTGAACGCAGTATCCTGATCGACAGGCGGTTAAAAGAAGAACCTGTAACACTCCAGGATCTGTCACAATATTATGGTATTTCTCGTGAACGGGTTCGCCAGATTGAAGTACGGGCGTTCGAAAAAGTTCAGAAATCCGTGCGCAATGCGGTGGTCAATCAGAACATCGCCATGCATTAGGATACAGGTTGGCACCCGTCGCGGATTGTGTGCCGGGTGCCGCCACAATTAACCCAGTGGCCCTGAAACCGGTTACGCGGGCTGACCAGCCGCCGGTTCACCATTGGCAGTTTTGGTTGATGCATCGGGACCTGCGGCCTGGCCTGTATTCTGGCCTGCGTTCTGGCCTGGTGCAGTGGGGGCTGCTGGTGCTGTGGGCGGCTTGCCTGTATTCCCGGCCTGATTGGCGGCTTGTTTAGCCGCTCGCGATTTCGCTGCAGACGCCTTCAATGCCTGTGCGGCACCCTCCACATGCGCGGCAACAGCCTCACCCCATTCTTCTATCAGTTTCCGCTGCTCCGTGCGCAGGGCAGTAACACGGCTTTGCGCCACCACCGAAAGAAACGAAGATATAACGGGTGGAACAGCCGTAAAAATGACCCAGCCAAATGCTGCAGCACCCAGAATAAGGAATAATGCAAACACGTCGGTCAGGCTTTGGAAGGCTGCTATGACAGTATGCTCGCCAATCCAGAGATCCAGCAGGTAGGGAAAGACGCCGCAGATATTCATGCTGGCGACGCAGAAGGTCGCATACCGCTCGCGATCCTGATCAATTATAAATGCGACGAGGGTGGGGAGCATGCCGCCAATGAGAATTATGACGGTCGGCAACGCAAAAAACAGCATGGCGAATGCGGCAATGGATGCCCAAATAATGATCAGCCCGCGTCTGCCGGACGGCTGTGGTTGCCTTTGTTGTGGACGCTGTGCCATTAACCGTTGCCCTACAATACGTTAACAATGAAAAGCATGGTAACAATCGTCATGGATAGCAAAATTGAAATCATTGCCGTGGCTTTCTGAGCGGATTTCAGAATTTTGCTGTCTCGTTCGCCCTCACCACCGATAATTTCCAGGATGCTGTCCTCGCAAGCGACGAACTCGGCCTGTGCTTCGGTAAACATGGTCGCATCGGTCTTGCGGCGGTCTGCATTTTCGATCAGATCAAACAACTCGGGCAGACTACCTTTGCGAACCAACTGAGGGATTTCCCTCTCCAGTTCGCGACGTGTGGTGCGGCTTTGGTAGGTGTTGATGACAGGACCCAGCAATCCGCCAACCCAACTGGCGAGACCCAGGACTGGACCGCTTCTGTGGGTGTACTGCAGATAGGCGAGCAAACTAAGGGTTCCAAGAACACTTCTCTCTGGTGTTGGCGCGCTGACAGCCTTGAGATGGAGGTGAACGTCCTCGACGAACCTGGCGGCAATGAATGCCGCAATATGTCGATCCACGGGGCGTGCGTCGGATTCTACCTTGTTGGAAATATTATCCAGTGCGCTCAGTAGCTCATCCGAGTCCACAACGTTTTCCTCAATGATCATGGGGCTCTGGCAGGGTATGAAGTCATTCAACTCGTAGAGACACCTTTCAATGCCATAGCCTATATCCGGTATTTTCAGGAATCCACGGCAACGCACGAACGTCCGTTGCCACTCTATGATACTGGTGGTGTTGCTCGGCTGAGCCTTGAACCAGAACTCAAAAATATCGCGGGAAACAATATCTGAGATGCCCTGTGAGTCGTTGTTCAGCATCATCTCAACAGCAATTGCGGAGCCGAGGGCGTCGGGCATAAATGCATATCCGCGGTATCGAATTGGACCGTCCGGGTCCAGCAACATACAAATCCTGGAGATAACCACATCCGGCTCCGCAGTCGGGGCACCGGCCATGCTGACAGCATGGTCCATCAAGGCTTTGTAGATGTCGGCCATTTCCTCATCTTCGAGGCTGCGACGGAGCCAGCTTTCGAAATTTTCGTCTGATTTCAGTGTCCGGAATGCTTCTTCGTGGTTGGCGGCGAATGCATACGCCAGCGTACGGGGACTCACATGTGCGTGTTTGTCAAATGAGTATGGCGAACTCGCTTTTTTTTGCCCCTGTCGTTGCATGGGACTCTGTTTGCGGCCATTTATCCAGGCGTCTAGCTGCGTCGTCCCCCAGCGGGCATTTTCGTCATCCGCCAACATTCCGCGCAAAACTTCGATAATTGAGATGGGCAGCCGCGCATTTCCACACACTGCAGCGTAACTGCCTTTTTCAATTTTGGCAGCCAGAGTATCCAGGACTGAGTATTTTTCCAGCGGGTTATATCCAATCAGGATCATAACCAGCGTAACACCCAGAGCATAAAAATCGTCTGCATTGCTGCCAAGCCCACGACCGGCTGGTGGAGTCATGGAACGGGAAATGGTTTCATACATGATTGGCTGATCATATCCGGGCGGTGTGGTAACACTTTCTCCGATGACAAGTTCTGTCAAATCCTCGTCCATGAAATACAGATTGTCCGGTCTAATGGCGCGATGGACGACTCCCGCTTCAATCAATGCCGATATGGCGTCCACGGCCGGGACCAGAACTCGCTGGACGACATCGTACTCGCCTATGCGTGTGGTACCTGTTCTGATCAACTCATTCAGGTTCCCGCCCAGAGGTTTTTCAAAGATTATGGCTGCAACTACGGCCTTTTCGGCCTCCCAGAACACGTATCCCCATTCAAGGATCGGAATATTGCCTTTGATTCTTGAGTTCCGGTGTTTCCGTATGAGGTCAACGCGAATCGGCATGCCGGGAGTGCACATGAGCGCAAACAGATTGGCGTCCGGGTCGTCTCGGTCACTGACGGCATAGGCGAGCGCCGTGGGAGAGTCCAGGTGCGGCAGGGGCTCTGCACCATCAATCAGATACCGGTCTTCCAGTTTCGCGGTACAGGTGAGTGGTTCCCGCGCTGCTTTCTCAGGCTGAGTGGCTTCCTGTTTGGGCGGTTCTTCAATCTGTGCTGGTGGCGCGGGGGGCTGGTTTGGTGGAGATTCGGGCACAGACGTCTCGGGCGGCACCGTATCAGGCACAGCATCCCCGGGCGCAGCAGCATCGGCTGCAACCTGTTCGGGCACAGGCGGAACAACGTCGTCGGGATTAGCCGTCGATTCATCTTCCGCGATAAGTTCGGCCGTTTCTGCCATATCGCCATAACCCGGTCCTGCCGGTAATCGGCATGGATCGAGTCACCTCATTCTGTGGTGCCACGTATTGCGTATTAGCGAAATACGAGACCGGACATCCTTGTGCATTCTACACCAGAAACTGCCCAGCCCCTCTAGGGAATCGTAATCTGCCTCAAAATGCAAGGAATAATGCAGAATTCAGCCATTTCTGTTAACCATGTTTCTGTCCAACCGGCTTGAGCAATGGCGGACGAGCGGCTAAATGTCATCTATTATATCATAAAATTCGGGTGGGGTTCATGCTGCAAAGTTTCCAGACAACAGGTCATATGATCAAGGCACTTCGCCCGGAAGTCAGCACCTATTGTATCTGTCCATCTGCGCTTGAGAAGACGGCTCGCGCGTTTCTGGACGGATTTCCGGGACACGTCCTGTACGCCGTCAAAGCCAATCCTATGCCGGAAGTGGTGGACGCCTTGCACGGGGGAGGCATCCGGCATTTTGATACAGCCTCAATAACCGAAATTTCCTCGATCTCTGAACGTTATGACGACGCGTCGACCTATTTTATGCATCCGGTGAAAGGTTGGCAGGCAATTGGTGACGCATACCATCGGTACAGTGTTCGTCATTTTGTTGTGGATCACGGTGACGAGCTGAACAAAATTCATGATGTTCTGGGCGCAGTAGACGAACTGCCCGTGATCGTTGTTCGCCTGTCTACCCCCAGCAGCGACGCCAAGTTTAATCTTTCTGAAAAGTTTGGTGTTGGTCTCGATGCAGCCGTGACGTTGTTGCGCGAGGCTGCGGTCCTCGGATATCCGGTGGGCCTTTGTTTTCACGTCGGTTCACAGTGCCTCAGTACCGACGGGTATGAGGCCGCATTCGATCTGACAGCCAAGGTGCTGGCGGCATCCAATGCACCCATCCAGTGCCTGGACGTGGGGGGTGGCTTTCCCGCGCCATATTTGGGCACCAATCCGCCACCACTAAGTAATTTTCTCAATGTAATCAAGAGGCGGACTGACGAGCTTAATTTACCCGCTGAATGCCAGCTCATGTGTGAGCCGGGCCGGGCGCTGGTGGCGACGGGCATGTCCGTGGTCGCGCAAGTTCAACTGAGGCGCGACAACGTGCTGTACCTCAATGATGGTATATATGGGACATTGGGTGGCGCGCGGTTGGGTCTTAAATTCCCGACCCGGGCCTATAACACGAACGGACATATATCCGATGGTGAGACAATGCCGTTCAAGATTTTTGGCCCCACGTGTGACAGCCTTGACGTGTTGCCCTATGAGGTGGAGTTGCCGGCGAGCCTGACGATGGGTGACTGGGTGGAATTTGGCCTTATGGGAGCCTACGGCCCTGCAGTACGCACAGAGTTCAACGGGTTCCGACCAGAGCACTACTGTTATGTGGACGAGCCTTACTCCTGAGGCTAGTGGTCTGTATCACTTATATTGCACCCTTGGGATCACTTTTCCCGTGTTCTGGGTAGGAGGTGGCGCGCAGGCGATGCGGGGCCATCGGCAAGCGGCACCGACGCCCGCCAGAGCACGGGAAAAGCGACCGATACGGCGGGCTTGCGGGGCTCTCGGTCTGCGTCGTGCTCTGTTTGTGATGCGCCAGCATCACGGCGCAAAGCACTCCTTGCCGAAAACCCCGCAAGTCCGTCCCAACGGTACAATATAAGTGATACAGACCACTAGTTGACCTGATCGCCGTCAGGTGTTACCAACCGCACACTATGAATACGAACGCTTTGAAAACCATGAAGACCAAACGAATGCGGCACACCGCTACCATGCGGGCCGCAACCTGTACTCGTTTGTCTTCAATGCTCTCCGGTTTTCAAGAAAGTTCGTCTCATGTCTTCCAGTCTAAAGCGTCCGCAATCCGAATCTGAACTGCAATGCAGCAGTGTTGAAGTTACCAATTCGGATGATGATCCTCTCCGATCCCTGTCGCGTGTCCGCATCGAACTGGTAGTTGATCCGGATGCCGGATCATCTACACGTAAGGCCGTCACCCGCCTCGCGGAACGTTACATGTCTGGCGTGCCCCGATTCGTGATTTTGGAAGACGGCATTCTGGTGCTTCGTCTTCGCCATAGTGACATTCGTGCCGTGCAAACGGACCAGCTTACGTGTCGTCTTGCGCGACTAAAGGGGGTTCATCGTATTAGTGCCGAGCAACGTCGAACCGGGGAAGGAGTTGTGTACGCGGCACAGATAAGAGGGCGGCACGGTCCCGCGTAACCTCAGTGGAAAGTTGTGAACAGACACAATTCTTGTATGGTTGTTGCGGGATGTAACGGGATGAGGTGACTAAAATGGATTGGAGCCGAGCCAATGTGTGGCCACTAAGCTCTGCATTGGCGGTTGTCGTTTCGATGATGATCCTTGTCGCATGCCAGACAACGTCGAATGTTGATTGTTCCAAGGTTGACTACATCCGATACGTTCCAACGGCTGATGGCTGCATCGCTATTACCATCCTGAACCGGCAGTCCGCAGATGAGAAGCCGACCATGCTGGTTTTTCTGAATGGAGACCAAAGTGGGGGCGGTTACAAGCTGGACCTTTCCAGAGTCATGGAAGACGTGGACGCACACTATGCGTTGCTTGTGGAAATGTCCCGGCCCGGATACAGAAACTGGCGCGGTGACCAGTCGTCCGGTACCGCGCAATACGCGGGTGTGGCACCGGTGACTGAGGCAGATCATGTTGCCGAGGCAATAAGGAACCTGGTGGATCACTATGATGTCTCGCGACTTGTCCTCATGGGACATTCCGGTGGTGCGGCCTATGCCGGGGTCATTACCGGACGTCACGCCGGGTTGGTTGACATCGCCATACTGCACGGTTGTCCCTGTGACTATAATCAGTTGTCTCTTAGTGCCTATACGGTTTCAATGAACCCACTTATTTATGCGGATGATATCCCGACAACAACGTCAGTTGTGGCGATAAACGGCAAGGAGGATGAGATTACCCCTTGGCGACCGGTGCGGTACTACATCAACGAGTTGAAGGAAAGAAAAGTGCCTGCCAAACTGGTAACGGTTACAGGTGGCCACTACTTCAGCAGCCACTGGTGGGATATAGAAGAGGTGATTGATCTGGCGTTAGCACGTGATCGCACTGCATTTGACGTGTTTATGGTTGGGAAATCCGAGTAACCACAATCAGTCGGCAAACGGATCATGGACAATGATGGTATCGTCGCGTTCCGGGCTGGTGGATAGCAGGGCCACCGGGGCGTCTATCAATTCCTCGATGCGGCGCACATACTTGATGGCCGTTGCTGGTAGTTCTGCCCATGACCGGGCACCCTCGGTACTTTCTGACCAACCCTCCATGGTTTCATAGATCGGCTCAACACGTTCCTGTCGCAACGTGGAGGCGGGCAGGTAGTCGACCAGTTCTCCGTCGATACGATAGCCCGTGCAAACTTTCAGTTCCTCCATGCCGTCCAGTACGTCCAGCTTGGTCAGAGCGATGCCGTTAATGCCGTTCACACGGACTGCCTGTCGGACGAGAACGGCGTCAAACCAGCCGCACCGTCTGGCGCGTCCCGTGACGGTGCCAAATTCGTGGCCACGTTCCCCCAGCAACTGACCGACATCATTTTCCTGCTCGGTGGGGAAGGGACCACTGCCGACGCGGGTTGTATAGGCTTTGGTAATGCCCAGTACATAGTCAATGGCGTTGGGCCCTTGGCCGGTGCCCGTGGCGGCCTGGGCCGCGACAACGTTAGACGACGTTACATATGGGTACGTGCCGTGATCTATGTCCAGCATGGTCCCCTGCGCACCTTCGTAAAGGATGCGCTGGCCGCTGCGCCGGGCGTCGTTCAACAGTTTCCAGACGACGTCAATGTAGGGTGTGATCTTGGGCGCTATCTCCTGCAACTGGGCCAGCAATTCGCCTCGATCGATCTCTTCCGCGCCCATGCCGCGCAGCAGCGCGTTATGGTGTGCCAGCAAGGCATCCATCTTGGCGTCCAGAAGCTCCGGGTCGATCAGGTCACCAACTCGGATGGCCCGGCGCGCAACCTTGTCTTCATAGGCCGGACCAATACCGCGACCAGTCGTGCCAATCTTGCCGATTTTACCATGGCTGCCACTGGCGATCTTCTCGCGCGCAAGATCCAGATTGCGATGTAGCGGCAGAATCAAGGTAGCGTTTTCAGCAATTCGCAGATTGTCCGGGCCAACTGTAACGCCCTGGCCGCGCAGCGTATCGATTTCCGAAAACAGAGCCCATGGATCAACGACCACGCCATTGCCGATAACCGATAGTTTGCCTTCGCGCACGATGCCAGACGGCAACAGGCTGAGCTTGTAGACAGCACCGTCGATAACAAGCGTATGCCCGGCGTTATGGCCGCCCTGGAAACGCGCAACCACATGGGCACGCTCTGACAGAAGATCGACGATCTTGCCCTTACCCTCGTCACCCCACTGGGAGCCGACAACAACCACATTAGCCATGCAATGTTTCCTCTTGGATTTCGTTCAGATCAGTCAGACGGTGCCAGACCCTGCGGTTTGCCGTCAATGAGTATAAATTTACAACCCAGTCGGAGGGCTTCCGCGGGCTCATCCGCCGTGTCTTCGAGTGCTGGTACGGTTATCCAACCCTCGGCTCTCAGCTTATCCGCCTGTTTTCGAGGCGTGCCAGCGGGCAGGTAAACTCTGTTCGGATCATCACTGGCCGGGATGGCGCGCAGCAACGTATCCATGAACAGGGTCAGGCCAGTTGCGGGTTCTACATCTTCGGCACTGTCCGCTGTACTTGTGCCATAGCGGCCACCGGTACCCAGTTCACCGCGAATACCCCGGGTGAAGAACGTATATGTTACCCCGGTATGGTACTCCCAGCCGCGATTTTCCACCACATCGATTGTCAGCGCTAGATCAGGGGCTTCGGCATTGAGCACGTCGACTACGGCCTTCAGGCAATCAAACTCCGTTCGGGTCAATTTGCCCAGGTCCATGGCATTCAACGTGTCAATCGTTTCGGTGGCGGGACCGGTAGCAGCCAGCAGGTCGCTGAACAGACGGGCGTTTTGTTCGCCAATGGACTCGCTCAGCGATGCAATCCCGGCGGCGTCCTTGCGGTCCAGCGCGGCGCGGATTTCGGATTCCGTGGCTCGATCCAGGTCCAGATCGCGGCACACAGCGGGCACAAGTGTGGGTAAACACAGATCGACGGACATAGTGTCGATGCCCAGCTCACCCAGCACAGCAGCCGCCATGAGTATGATTTCAGCATCAGCAACCGGCGAGTCAGCACCGATCAGTTCCACACCCACCTGCCCAAACTGCCGATCGGCTCGAAGCTGGGTGCCTTTGATGCGCAGGATTTGTCCGGCGTAACTCAAACGCAACGGTCGTGGTGCGCCGCCGAGGCGGGTGGTGGCAATACGCGCGACCTGGGGCGTGATATCGGCTCGCAGGCCCATCATGCGTTGGGAGACAGGATCCATCAGCCGGAAGGTCTGGTGGGCCATGGCCTCACCGGGGCCACGCAACAGGTTTTCCTCGAACTCCAGTAACGGCGGCTTGACCCGGTCATACCCGTGGGCACCAAACCGGGACATAATTTTTTCCACCACCGATGCCTCAAACGCCGCATGCGGTGGCAGTGTGTCGTTCATGCCTGCGGGCAGAAGCGCTTTGCTGGCGTTGTCGTTGGTGGCGTCCATAGCTGCGGGCTTTGTCATTATCCAGCGGTCAAAAAAAGGGCTGTGTGCGCATGCCGCCACAGCCCAGACTTACAATGTCGTTCATCCGTACGTGGCGCACACTACTAGCCGGATTCTTCACGCTGGGCAAGACTTCAGGACGAGATCCTGCTTACAGGGAGAGCTGGAACAAAACCGCCGCCGTCATGGCACCAACCATGGCGAGAACCATGTACCACACAAACACCATGCGACGGACCAGCACAAACACAGCGACGGCGGCTGGAATACAGGTGATACCACCACCCAGCAGGAAACCCATGGCGGCACCTGGAGCCATGCCCATCTCCATCAACCGGGACATGAGCGGAATAGCCGCATAACCGTTAAGGTAGGCCGGAATGCTGGCGAATACAGAAAGCGGAATGGTGTACCAGTTCCCATTGCCGAGATATTCGACAATGATCGACGCAGGCACGTATGCGGTCATCAGGCTTTCCAGGACAAACGCAAACATCAGCCATTTTGTCAGGAACCAGCCGGTCTCAATCGACGTCTTCCAGAAAACCCGGTTGCGATCGCTGTTACTCCAGAACTTCCATTGGACCCGAGTGTCATCCGCGCCACACGTGGAAGATCCGCACCCGGCCAGTGCCGTCCCTCGCAAGGGATCACGTAGCATACCGGCGGCCATAACAGCGTGGGTGGCAAATCCGGCCATAAGGCCGATACCGATTGTGGCGACCGTTTTCGCCACCGTGAATGAGAGTCCGAGTGAGGCCGTGCTCAGGATAAACATTTCCGGATCCATCAAGGGAGAACTGACCCAGAAAGCCATGACCGGTGCCAGAGGAACACCGGCAGCCAGTAATCCGGCGATGACAGGAATGACACCACACGAACAGAACGGCGACAATGCTCCGAACAGAGCGGCCACAATAATCATGCGCAAGGGACGCCCCGTGAACACCTGGGCGATGGTGGCGTCGGCACCACTGGCCTTGGCTGCGGCTGCCGTGGCCACGGACAGGGCCAGAAATGGCGAGATGTAAATAGCACTTTCTGCGACGAACAGGATGCTGGGCACGACCTGACCGGGATCAACAACAGCAATACCGATAAACAGGGCTATAACCGCCCACACAACGCGGTCAATCCGCTCGAGCTGGCTCAGGAATGAGCGAACGGGCGGAACTGGTGCCGGCGTCGGATGGCTGTGGGTAAGGGTGTTCTCGGTCATCGTATTACGCTGCGTCCTCGTTGTCGGCCTGAACGTCAAGGGAAGGTAATCCCATGCAACATTCAGACGTCAGATACTTGATCAGGTCGTCCATGACGTTGTGCTGGGCTGTGCACCACAGGCTGCGACCCTGACGCCGTTGCTCAATCAGTCCTGCACGTGCCAGATGGGCCAGATGATGTGACAGGGTCGATCCCGGAATGCCGAGATGGCGCTGAATATCTCCGACAACCGCGCCATCTTCACCGGCACGAACCAGCAGGCGAAAGATGTGAATGCGGATCGGGTTGCCAAGTTCGGCAAGACAGGATGCGGCAATTTCATTGTTCATGATCACACAGTGACACACGGCTTAACATAAGTCAACGATATTTCTAGAAATATCGAAATATAAACGATAACCCCATGTACACGGGATGCCCGGTCACTCAGTGCGGCTTTGGAATGGGAATTCCGGAAACTGGATTTAAGGCAGGGTGACGGTCTGCCTGTCGATGGTCATGCCGTAGGCGTTGGCCAGTGCCGGGATCATGCGGTGCTTGAGGGACTGGTTGCCGGCATGGCTGAGGTCGGCGGTAATCCAACCCTGCCACAGACGTTTGCCGTCTTCGCGGCTATCCACAGTGACATCAATGACATAACGGCTGGGCGTCACGATTGTGGTCGGATTGCTCTGGCTGTTTGACAGAAGGCCACCTGTTTCGCTGTCAAATAAATTGACGCGCAGATCAATATCGTCGGTTCCACCACTGCCTTGCTGGGTCTGAAACGCGATGACAGAATCGCTCCCTGACGTCGACCATGCACCTATTTCATCCCGGGTCTCAATGGTCATAACCAGTACACCATGATCCGAAACCATGTGTCCCTGGGTACGCAGGGCGTCTTCAAGAATCGCCACCAATTCCAGATTCTCATCAGAATTATCCAGTGACTGGACCTCAATCACGGCACCAGTAGGTATAGGCCGATATTTTATGGCATTGAGCAGGCCCTGTTCGCCGGACTGAGCTGACGCAACGCCTGCTGCTATCAACAGCCCCGCCACCATCAACAGCGGCGTGAACGCCAGTAGAGGATTTCGAATCACACGCATTGCCTAGAACCACCACAGGAATCTGTCAATTTCAGGATGCCTTCGAGAGAATCACAGACTCTGAGACGAGTCAACCGACACTATCTATGAGCTGATTAAACACGCGCGGTTGACGTGTGCCGTGCAAGTCTTATCGTTTCAAACAACAGGGTTATTTCCTGAAAAATGCAAGGAGGCATACACCTGCCATGAAATTGGCAACAAACACGGGTGGCGGTGTTGCTGCCGGTCACGAAAAGACGGCTGAGGCGGCATACACTGTACTGGAGGCAGGCGGCAATGCATGGGATGCCGCATTGGCGGCCATGGCCGCTGCTTGCGTGGTAGAGCCAGTGCTGGCGTCTCCCGGTGGTGGTGGTTTTATGCTGGCGTTTGATTCTGAATCTTCGACCGGTCCCGTTCTTTACGACTTTTTTGCCCATACACCACAAAGGCCGCGACCGGCTCAAGAGGTGGAGTTTTTCCCGGTTATTGCCGACTTTGGTACAGCCCAGCAGGAGTTCCATATTGGCGCAGGTTCGGTCGCCGTGCCTGGCATGATCGCCGGCATGGCAGCCATCCACGCCGATCTGTGCCGGATGCCCATGGCCAACATTCTTGAGCCAGCCATTCTGATGGCCCGTGATGGTTATGAGATCAATGATTTCCAGTCCTATCTGTTCAGTGTTGTGTCGAGCATTTACAACCGTTGTCCTGAAAGCTTGTCGTGTTTTGGCTCACCCGATGGTGGTTTGGTACAGTCTGGCGAACGGGTATGCAATGTGGGCATGGCAGACACCTTCCAGGCATTGGCAAGCGAAGGCCCCGGCCTTTTCCAGAATGGTGACATCGCGCAGAAGATTGTGGCGTTTTCAAACAATCACGGCGGTCATTTGAGCCCTGAAGACCTGTCAGGGTACGACGTTGTGCGGCGAACACCGCTCCATGTCGTCTATGGTGGGGCGAATCTGTACACGAATCCGCCGCCGTCCACTGGCGGTGTTCTTGTAGGGTTTGGCCTACACCTGCTCGAGGCCCTGCAACGCGAAAACCGAACTGCGACCATGGTTGATCTGGTGCGGGTCATGGAAGCCACCAATCATGCACGCCTGAAAAGTGGATTACGGACGTTGGAGCCGAATTCCTACGCCAAGCTGGCGGACGACAGTTTTCTGGCTCCGTACAAGGAGCACATTCTGACGCACCCCCGGTCATTCCGTGGAACCACGCATATCAGTGTGATTGACCGGACTGGCAATGCTGCATCGGTGACGTTGTCAAATGGTGAGGGCTGCGGGCACATGCTGCCTGGAACAGGGTTCATGCTCAACAATATGCTGGGTGAGGAAGATATTAATCCGCGGGGCTTTCATAACTGGCCACCCGGCACACGCATGTGCTCCATGATGGCACCCAGCCTGATCTCCCACGCAGGCGGCGGCATGACTGTCCTGGGTTCAGGCGGTTCCAACCGTATTCGCACAGCCATACTTCAGGTCGTTCGGAATCTGGTCGACCTGGGCATGGATCTGGACGATGCCATTGAGGCACCGCGCATTCATTGCGAGAATAACCATCTTTCCATTGAAGGGCCTATTTCAGATAGCGACCAGAATTTGTTGAGCGATATTTGCCCTGATTCAACCCTGTGGCCGGAACGCAATATGTTCTTTGGTGGTGTTCACGCCGTCACCAGAACGTCTGGACGTGCCCACAATGCCAAGGGTGATCCCCGTCGTGGCGGCGCGGCGCGGCTGATCTGAGATCGCTGGCCGCGTTCACTGGTTTGACTACTCGCCAAATACGGTAAACGTCTGTAATGTAGCGGCAAGAAACAGGCGCTATCACTGAAAACAGTGGAGCAGGAAGGGGCGGTTCTTGGTGGATACACAAAAATCAATGCTGGCAGGCATCAGATTGCTGGCTGATCTGACCGATGATCAGTTTGCCAAGCTCGACAAAGCCTGTGCCTGGAAACGCTATGCAGCGCAGGAACAGATTATTGATCGGGACAGCGATACCCGGGACGTGTTTTTTATTGTCGAAGGTCGTGTGCGGATCAGTAATTACTCGCTTTCCGGTCGGGAAATCACACTCGATGATCTTGCCGAGGGTGCCCATTTCGGTGAGCTGTCCGCCATTGACCATCATCCAAGGTCCGCGTCGGTCGTCGCGCTGGATAACTGTCATCTGGCCCTGTTATCACCTGAAAGGTTTGCCGAGTTGTGTATGGAAAATCCGAAGGTGGCACTCCGGGTTATGCGCTCACTGGCGCAGATCGTGCGGTCGTCCAACGAGAGGATCATGGACCTCAGCACACTTGCTGCCAACAACAGAGTTCATGCGGAACTGCTGCGGCAGGCGAAAAATCACATGGTTGATGATTTCAAAGCGGAAATTTCTCCGATTCCGGTTCACAGCGATGTCGCCAGCCGGGTCAGCACAACCCGCGAAACCGTGGCGCGGGTGATGAACGATCTTGCCCGGCGGGGACTGGTTGAACGCCAGAAAGACACAATGGTCGTACTGAATGTGGAAGCTTTGGAGGATATGGTTGAAGAGGTGAAAGGTGAGTAATTGCCGGTGGAAACCACCATTCACAGTGTTTTGCACACATGACCGGATATATTGGACTGTTGTACTGAATTAACATATTGTAATTGTAAGAATAGACCCCATGTATTGGGGAGATATCATAGAGATCATTGGAAGAATTTATGAGTAAAACCATTTTGATAGTCGAAGACAACGAGTTGAACATGAAACTGTTCAATGACCTGTTGCAGGCTCATGGTTATTCGACTGTACAGACAATGGATGGTCGTGATGCAATTCGGCTGGCACGTGAACATTCGCCCGACCTGGTCCTGATGGACATCCAGTTACCGGAAATATCAGGTCTTGAAGTCACAAAAATGCTGAAGGCCGACGACGACCTCAAGCACATACCGGTTGTCGCTGTGACGGCATTCGCCATGAAAGGCGATGAAGAGAAGATTCGCGAAGGTGGCTGCGAAGGTTATATCGCAAAGCCAATTTCGGTACCCACATTCCTGGAAACAATTTCAAACTTCCTTGGCTAGTGGTTCACGGCGAGACCGGCTTCTCAACCAGATTTCAAACGCAAAAAAACGCCGTCCATTAGTGGTCGGCGTTTTGATTCTCCAGCGACATTTCGCTGATGCCAAGAGGAACCTGCCCCCAGGAAGATCGTCGTTTATTTGATCTTTGCTTCCTTGAAAAGCACATGCTTGCGCACAACAGGATCATATTTCCGGAACTCGAACTTTTCGGTCGAGTTGCGGGGGTTTTTCTTGGTCACATAGTAAAAGCCGGTATCCGCCGTGCTTACCAGTTTGATCAGGATACTACTTGGCTTGGCCATGACTTTGAATCCGTTCAGGTGGTTAAAGTAAATTCCGTTCTCAGGCGGCGAACCATACAGCCAACGCCGTCGGTGTCAAGGAATTCAGAACGAAATGATGGGAAATATTAATTGCTGGCGGACTGGCGTTCCGTGGTCAGTTCCAGGGCCCGCGAATACATTGATTTGTCCCTGATCAGAGCCCGTGCGGTCTCTACGTCAGAAACATCATTATGGCGCTCTGGGGGGCATTGGTTTCGAAGGTTTCGCCGGGTTTCAACTTCTGTCCGCGGTGTGTCCCGCCATGATTCCAGGACATCGGCAGTTTTATCGCCGGTGCTCAGCGCCTGGATCAACTGGTCGCTGACGTCACCCTGATCGCCGCTGGTGCAGATAACGGGATAAACCCCCAGGCCATGAAGCGCATAACCACTGGGGGCCATGAAGCGTGACCATGTCAGCGTTATTTCGCCGTTGTTGGGCAGGCGGATAACCGTTTGAACCGTACCTTTCCCATAGGACGCAGTGCCCAGAATCACAGCGCGTTCACGGTCCTGCAGAGCCGCCGCGACAATTTCAGATGCAGACGCTGACCGGCCGTCGATCAGAACCACGATGGGAAGGCCGTCGGCAATATCATCTCCTGCTGCCTCATAGTGCTGGACGCTGTCGGGATGACGGCCTCTGGTGTCCAGAATATCGCCGCTGTTCAGGAACATATCGGCGACCTCAATGGATTGTTTCAGCAATCCCCCCGGATTGCCTCTGAGGTCAAGGATAATTCCCTTGATGTCGTGACCGATCGGTTGTTCATCAAGGGCTTGGCGAATGGCTTTGACCACACCACTGGCGGTGCCCTGATTAAAGCTTTTGACACGAACGTGCAAAACACCGCCCTGCTGTTCTACGCGGACCGTCGGCGGCACAATATGAGCGCGAATCACCTCAAGCGGGATGACGCTGCTTTCATCACGCAGGAACGTAAGCGAAACCAGCGAATCCACCGTGCCGCGTAACACCGCCGTGACGTCCTCGATTCCCAGGCCGCTGATGGGTTCGCCATCAACCCGCAACAACATGTCATCGATCCGTACGCCAGCCGCGTCAGCCGGAGAGCCGGCAACGACTTCGGTGACGACGACATCGTTGCCTACGAGATGAAACCGAATACCGATGCCGCCAAACCCGTCGCGCTGGGCCCGATTGGATCCTGCCTCGTCAGCGCCAGCGTATCGTGAATATATGTCGAGTGTACTGAGCGCGCCGTCAAACACAGCTTCATAGATCTGTTCCACGTCGATATTTTTCAGGTCCCGGGAGTTCCGCGTCGCTTCCAGCGTGATCATTGTCGCCAGATGTGACCAGGCGTTTGTGTCATCCGCAGGTGGCGCAGGCATGCTGATGACGTTCTTCCGGTTCTGTCGCAAAGATACGTATCCGTGTTCTTCTATGATGGAGATCCCGGGTTCAAGTGACGTCAGTCCGCGAAGGCCTTCCACAACCAGAGGCTGGACGTCCACGTCGTCAATATACTTCCTGGAGATGTGACCAAATCCAGCCGCGAAAACCTTTTCAACATCGCTAATTGGAAAAGGCTCAACGGGCGTGACCTGCTGTTCCGGCAAACTGGTGCATGCTGAGAGCAGAACAAGGACGCCAATAAGGTGACGGACAGCGGTCAAATCTGAATTCGCCTTTTTCTCGCAAGTGACGGAGGACGATACGGTCTAAACCGTAAACAAGCAATAAACTGGCCTATTACACGACAACTGAAAAGCTGGATTATTGTCGTTTCGCCTTTTTCCGTTTACTGCGGGATATCCGGCTCTTTTTCCCGTGTTTGTCTGATCGCGTGCCGGGCCTTTTTCGACCGCTGGTCCTGCCGCGAGAGACATTTTCACCGGAAAGTGACAGAATTATACCGCCTGTTACGGGTTCGGCTTCACGCAGAATAACCTGGACACTTTGGCCCAGTGTATACTCCTGACCCGTGTCATCGCCGCGCAGACAATGCCGTTTTTCATCATGGCGATAGTAGTCATCCGGCAGAGTACTGATAGGGATCAGGCCGTCGGCGCCGCTTTCTGTTAACTCCACAAACAGGCCGAAGCGGGTTACGCCGGTGATTCGGCCTTCGAGTTCCTGGCCGATCCGGGTCACCATGAAGCTGGCGGTGAAACGATCAGTGGCATCGCGTTCCGCCGTGGCGGCGCGACGTTCCGTTGCAGAGATATGCGCTCCGGCGTCGACAAAATCCCGATGATCATCTTCCAGTCCTCCCTCGCCCAGTGAGTAACCCCGGATGAGCGCGCGATGGACCAGCAAATCGGCATAACGGCGGATCGGTGATGTAAAGTGACAGTAATGGCGCAGGTTGAGCCCAAAATGCCCAATGTTTTCCGGATGATATGCCGCCTGCGCCTGACTTCTGAGGATAACCGTATTAACCAGGTCGGCTTCCGGTGTGTTGGCAACCTTGGACAGGATGCCATTGAAGTTACCGGCCCGCACAACCTGGCCCTTGGGAAACCGGATACCGACACCGTCCAGAAAATCGCGCAGGGCCTCCATCTTTTCCATGCTCGGCTGGTCATGGATACGGTACATGCAGGGCTGTTTCCGCTTTTCCAGCGCCTCGGCGGCCGCAACATTGGCGGTAATCATGAATTCCTCGATCAACTTGTGAGAATCCAGACGTTCGCGAACCGTGATGGCTTCCACGTCTCCATTGTCGCCGATCACGACCTGACGTTCCGGCAGGTCCAGTTCAAGGGCACCGCGTTTTTTTCTGGCCGCCTCAAGAACCGCATAGGCGTCATACAGGTTGGCGATAACAAGTTCGGCGAGTGGCGCGGTCACGTCATCCGTCTGTCCTGCCCGTGCCAGTTGCGCCTGAGTATAGGTGAGGCGGGCATGGCTTCGCATCATGGCCCGGACAAACTTATGCCGCTTCAGGTGCCCGTCGCTGGTAATCCAAAGATGGGCAGCCAGACAGGGCCGGTCTTCGTGGGGCACCAGCGAACACCATCCGTTAGACAACGCTTCGGGAAGCATGGGGACAACGCGGTCCGGAAAATAGACCGAGTTCCCACGTTCATAGGCGGCCTTTTCCAGTGCCGTGCCGGGCCGCACGTACCACGATACGTCTGCAATGGCGACAATCAGGTGCCAGCCGTCCTTGTTGGCCTTGTCAGGATCGGGTTCAGCAAATACCGCATCGTCGAAATCCCTTGCATCCGCGCCATCAATTGTCAGTAACGGTACCTGGCGCAGGTCTTCGCGCCCTTTCATGGGCGCGGGGCCGCATTTTTCTGCCATCGCAAGGGCGTCAGGTGCGAAGTCTACCGGCAACTGGTGGTCATGAATGGCAATCAGACTGGCAGCACGGGGGCTGTCCAGGCTTGCCAGTTTTTCCACAACCCGGCCCTGTTTCAGACCCAGTCGTTTACCCGGCAGTAACTGGGCGCGAACCAGATCGCCTGGCCCGGCCTCACCGCAATCCACTTTGTCGATAATCAGTTCGGACTTGGTGCGCCGGTCGGTTGGCCGCAGCTTGCAATAGGTGCCCTGATCTTCAAGCACACCCATGATTTTTGCCGGAGATGTGGTTAATCGCCGGATGGTTTTGCCGGTGTAAACGGCCGCCCCGTCGCTGGTTTTCTGGTCTGTCAGTTCGATACGGGCCAATGACCGGTCTCCCGGACCAAGCGCGGGTTGCCCCCGGCGTTCAGGTGCCATGCGTACCAATGGCAGGGGGGCATCGGACTCCCATTGAACGGGTTTCGCGACTAGGTCACCGTCTGCGTCGATCCCCGTGACCTCGACCACGCTCACATTGGGCAGGACGCCGGGTTCGGCATAACGCCTGCCGCGACCGCGTGCGAGTGTGCCGTCCAGTTCCAGATCCCGCAGCAGCTTTTTCAGTTCGGTTTTCTGAGCAGAGTCCAGATGAAAGGCGCGCGCGATCTCACGTTTGCCCACGTTGCCGGGGCTTTCGTGAATAAATCTGACGATCTCTTCCTGTGATGGAAAAGGCGCGGGGGATTTGCGCCGTTTTGTCATGACGTTAGGTGCCGGTTGCCGTCGAAGTCTTTGCTACTGATTTCTTGGCTGCAGGTTTCTTCGTAGCCTTCTTTTTCACCGCAGCCTTTTTCTTTACCGGTTTTTTCTTGGCAGCCTTGGGGTCACTGGCAACTTTTGCGGCCAGCATTTCAATGGCGATCGCCAACGTAACAGAGTCGGCCTCGGTTCCCTTGGGGATGGTGGCCCGAATTTTCCCGTGTTGGACAAACGGACCCCACCGGCCGGATTTCTGGACGATGGGTTTGCCGTCGTCTGGATGGTTCCCCAGTTCCACTACCGGTGCTTTTGGTGGCGCTTCGGCAATGACGGTGACGGCACGATTGAGGCCGATTTCCAGCACGTCATCTTCTTTCAGGGATATGTAATTGCCCTGATATAAAAGATAGGGTCCAAACCGGCCGAGGCCAGCCTTGATCATATCGCGGCTTTCCGGGTGCTCGCCAATGTCACGGGGAAGCGACAGCAGCTTCAAAGCCTTTTCCAGATCAATCTCTGCCGGGCTCATGCTGCGCGGGATCGAAGCCCTTTTGGGCTTGGGCTCGGTCGATTTTTTCCGGCTCTTGGTTTTTTCAGGCGTTTCACCAAGCTGCACATAGGGACCGAAGGGGCCTTTGCGCAGGGATACAGGAAGACCGGTCGTCGGATCTGTACCCAGATCGCGTGGCCCTGTATCGGCAGCCGCCGCCTCGTCCACGTCGCCGGTAACAATGCCCAGCGAACGTGTGTAATTGCAGTCCGGATAATTGGCGCAACCAATGAAAAACCCGGTCTGGCGACTCGGTTTCAGGCCCAGACGCCCATCTTCACAGGACGGGCATTTGCGTGTGTCGCGGCCATCCTCGCGCTCAGGAAAGAAATGGGGGCCCAGCAGCTCATCGATCGCATCAATGATTTCCCGGTTGGCGCGGCCAATGACGTCTTCGGTGACGGCATGAAACGGCGACCAGAACTGGCGCAGAACCTCTTTCCACTGAATTTTTCCAGCCGATATCTCGTCCAGCTCGTTTTCCAGCTCAGCGGTAAAGTCATATTCCACATATCGTGGAAAATATCGCGCCAGAAAAGCCGTTACCAGACGGCCACGGTCTTCGGGCTGGAACCGCCGTTGCTCCAGCCGCACATAGTTGCGGTCCTGTAGCACACTGATGATTGATGCGTACGTGGACGGTCGCCCGATGCCCAGTTCTTCCAGTGTCTTGACCAGACTGGCTTCCGAGTATCGTGGCGGTGGCTGGGTGAAGTGTTGC
>JAJFID010000320.1 GCA_021775325.1 Rhodospirillales bacterium | reverse complement strand
ATGAGGAAAAATACATTCAGCACAATCCCCAGACCCACGAGGGCAGCGAAGGCTTGGCGACCCTGTTCCAGCGGTTATCCAAAACTTCGCCCCGGGTGAACATTGTACGTGCCTTCGAGGACCGCGATTTCGTCTTCGCGCATACCGAATACGATTTCTCGCGCAGGAATATCGGCTTTGAGGTGTTCCGCTTTGAGGCCGGTCGTGCAGTAGAGCACTGGGACAACATTCAGGCACGGCAGGGACCCAATCGGTCGGGTCGCAGCATGGTGGACGGGCCAACCGAAGCCGTTGACCATGAACTGACGGAAAGCAACCGGTCCCTGGTACAGTCGTTTGTAGAAACAGTCCTTGTTGATGGTCAGCTTGACCGGATACCCGATTACATCGACGACGGCGAATACATTGAACATAATCCGCGGCTTGCAGACGGCGTGTCAGCCTTGCGCGGCGCGTTAGAGGATGCCGACAACAGTGTAAGGCACATCGACTATCACCGTATCCATCGGGTTCTGGCCGAAGGCAATTTTGTTCTGTGCGTCTGCGAGGGCAACCTTGGCGGTATCCATTCCGCCTTTTACGACCTGTTTCGGGTTTCCGGAGGGAACCTCGTGGAGCATTGGGACACCACGGAAAAGGTCGCACCGAGGCATGAGTGGAAGAACAATAACGGTAAATTTTGAGGCCTGAACCATGTTATTTCCACAGCGAGGCTGTTTGTCTGCAGGAATGTCTGCTGTGGGGTAATTGGCGCGTGGTGAAGCAACCACAAAAACCCCATCAATCCCTTGCATTCCCCCCACGCTGCCGGTATAACCCGGCCCTTCGTCAGGTTTCCTGCAGGTCATCTGTGGGTCCTCTGGCGCGAGTGGTATGGCGTAGGGCATGCCTCGCCACTCTGAATGCAATCACCAGCATAGCTGGCGCAACAATATCCGGCTCAAGTCGGAACTCTGGAAAGGATAGCAAAATGCCCAAGATGAAGACCAAGTCGAGCGCTAAGAAGCGTTTCAGTATCACCGCCAAAGGCAAAGTACGGGTCAAGGCAGCAGGCCGGAATCACTTCCTCAGCCGCCGTTCCCAGAAGATGAAGCGGAATTCCCGGGGCACCATGATCCTCAGCGCTCAGGATGCCCGTATCGTTAAATCATATATGCCGTACGCGTGAGGAGACTGAAACCATGGCTCGAGTAAAAAGAGGCGTCGTATCCCACGCCCGTCACAAAAAAGTTTTGAAACTGGCCAAAGGCTACCGCGGTCGGAGTAACAGCAGCTTCCGCGTTGCGTTGCAGAGCGTCGAAAAGGCACTGCAGTACGCCTATCGTGATCGCCGCGTCAAAAAACGTAATTTCCGCTCATTATGGATCCAGCGCATCAACGCCGGTGCCCGTGAACATGGCATGACCTATTCCACGTTCATGAACGGCCTGTCACGCGCCGGAATCGAGATCGACCGCAAGGTCCTGTCCGATATCGCCATCCATGAGCCGGAATCATTTAAAGCCCTTGTCGATCAAGCCCAGGCGGCTCTCGCACAACAGGCCTAAAGCTGTAACCGGACGATTCGGTTAATGTAATGTGAGCCGCACCGGGGGATTTCTCCGGGCGGCTTTCTGCATTTCCGTCACCAGCGAGAACGGACTATCGGTAATGGAAGATCTTGACACCCTTAAATCAGAAATGATGACCAGTGTGGAACAGGCCGGCAGCCTGGACGCGCTGGAGACCATCCGCGTTGCCGAACTGGGTAAAAAGGGCCGCATCACCACATTGATGAAGGGTCTGGGGGCGCTGGAGCCGGAACAACGCAAAGCCGTCGGTCAAAACCTGAACCTGATCAAGAATGCCGTGTCCGAGGCCATTGATGCCCGCAAATCGGCCATGGCGGATACGGAACTGGATGCCCGTCTGATGGCGGAACAGGTTGATGTGACCCTGCCCGTACGGCCTGAAAGCACCGGCAGCATTCATCCCATCAGCCAGACCATGGAAGAAGTCATCGCCATTCTGGGTGAAATGGGCTTTGCCGTGGCTGAAGGCCCGGATATTGAGGACGACTGGCATAACTTCACCGCTCTGAACATCCCGCCCGATCACCCGGCCCGTCAGGAACATGATACGTTCTACCTGCCCGGCAGTGGCGAGGACGACCGGCTTGTGCTGCGCACCCACACCTCGCCGGTGCAGATCAGGACCATGGAAAACACCGAACCGCCAATCCGGATCATCGTGCCGGGGCGCACCTATCGCTGTGATTATGATGCCACCCATTCGCCCATGTTCCACCAGGTCGAAGGACTGGTTGTCGACAAGGCAACCCACATGGGTCATCTGAAAGGCTGTTTGATTGAGTTTTGCAGCGCATTTTTTGGCGTCGATAATCTGCCGGCTCGTTTCCGGCCGAGCTATTTCCCGTTCACCGAACCGTCCGCAGAGATGGATATCGGCTGCACCCGCGAAGGCGGTGGTCTGGCCATCGGACATGGCGATGACTGGTTGGAAATTCTTGGTTGCGGCATGGTCAATCCAAAGGTACTGGAGAACTGTGGCATCGATTCAACCGAGTATCAGGGTTTTGCCTTTGGCATGGGTATCGAGCGCATGGCCATGCTGAAATACGGCATCCCCGACCTGCGCACATTTTACGAATCAGACCTGCGCTGGCTGCGTCATTATGGCTTCTCGTCGCTGGATGTGCCCAGCATGGTGGGAGGGCTGAACCGATGAAATTCACCATAGACTGGCTGAAGGATCATCTGGATACAGATGCATCACTGAGCGAAATCGTCGACCGGCTGACCATGCTGGGGCTGGAAGTGGAAAGTGTTACAGACCGGGGTGCCGGGCTGGAGAACTTTGTCACCGCCCGCGTGGTGGACGCCATCCAGCATCCGGACGCGGACCGCCTGCGGGTGTGTACGGTGGATTACGGTGGCGACGAAACGGTCCAGGTGGTGTGCGGCGCGCCCAATGCCCGAGCCGGCATGAAGGGTGTTTTTGCCGCCGACGGCCTGTACATCCCCGGCACGGATATCACCCTCAAGGCCACCGAAATTCGCGGTGTCAAAAGCAACGGCATGCTGCTGTCCGAACGCGAGATGGGTATCAGTGACGAGCACGATGGCATCATCGATCTGGCCGAAGACACCCCCGTTGGCGAGCGAGCAATCGATGTCATGGGCCTTGGCGATACGGTCATTGAAATTGCCATTACGCCGAACCGTGGTGATTGTCTTGGGGTGCGGGGCATTGCCCGTGATCTGGCGGCGTCCGGCCTGGGCACGCTGAAAGCGCTGGATAATTCACCCGTTGCGGGCGCGTTCGAAAGTCCGATCAAGGTTCATCTGGAATTCGACAACGCCTCAAAAGACGCCTGCCCCTATTTCATGGGCCGCTACATTCGCGGCGTCAAAAACGGCGACAGTCCACAGTGGATGCGCGACCGGTTACTGGCCATCGGCCTGCGCCCCATCTCGGCACTGGTGGATATTACCAACTATATGACCTTTGGCCTGAACCGGCCACTGCACGTGTTCGACGCCGATAAAGTCACCGGCGACATCCATGTACGACTGGCCCGCAAAGGCGAAAGTCTGGCGGCGCTCAACGACAAGACCTACGACATTGACGAGACCATGGTCGTGATCGCCGACGACGAGAAAGCCGAAGCGCTGGGCGGAATCATGGGCGGCGAGGAAACGGGATGTACCGAAACCACAGTCAATGTGTTTATGGAATCAGCGTATTTCGATCCTATCCGCACGGCGGTTTCCGGCCGCAAGCTGAGCATTATTTCCGATGCCCGGTTCCGGTTTGAACGCGGCGTTGACCCTGAATCCCTGAGCGACGGAATCGAGGTCGGCACCCGCCTGATTCAGGAAATCTGTGGCGGCGAGGTATCCGAGCCGGTCAGCGTCGGCGGCGCACCGGCATGGCAGCGCACTGTGGACTTGCGGCTTGAGCGGGTGAAAACCCTCGGCGGCGTGGAGCTGCCCGCTGATGAAGTTATCCGGATACTTGATGTGCTGGGCTTTAACGTGGAACAGAAAGGCGACGTGCTGACGGCCAACGTACCGTCATGGCGCAGTGACATCGTTGGCGAAGCCTGTCTGGTGGAAGAAGTCGTCCGGGTTCACGGCTACGACAATATCCCGATTGTACCGTTTACCAACGATCACCACCTGCCTCATGCGGCCCTGACCCAGGATCAGCGACGGCGCGCCATTGGCCGACGCACGGCGGCATCCCGGGGTCTGGTGGAAGCAGTCACCTATTCATTCCTGCCGCGCGACCAGGCGGATATGTTCGGCGGTGTCAGCGACGGCCTGATGCTGGTCAATCCCATCAGTTCCGATCTGGATGCCATGCGACCTTCTCTGCTGCCCAATCTGATTGCCGCTGCCGGCCGCAATGCGGACCGGGGCATGTCCAATGCGGCCCTGTTCGAAGTCGGTCCGGCATTTACCGGCGACCAACCCGGCGACCAGATTCAGGTCATTGCCGGTATCCGTACGGGCGTCACCGGTGCCCGCAACTGGGCACAACCGCCACGGACTGTGGATGCCTATGATGCCAAGGCGGATGCCATCGCGATCCTGACAGACATGGGTGCGCCGACGGCGAACCTGCAGGTCTTTGTGGAAGCACCGGCATGGTACCATCCCGGCCGATCCGGCGAATTGCGGCTGGGCCCAAAAACCACACTGGCCCGGTTCGGCGAGGTTCACCCCCGCGTATTGCGTCAGATGGACGTGAAAGGTCCGGTGGTTGCGTTCGAAATACTGTCGGAAAACCTGCCCCGACCCAAAGTTGCCAGGAGTGCGGCGCGCGGCAATCTGTCGCTCTCCAGCTATCAGCCGGTAGAGCGGGACTTCGCCTTTGTGGTGGATACGGACGTACCCGCAGACAAAGTCATGTCAGCGGCCCGCGGTGTGGACAAGAAACTGATCACTGATGTGCGGCTGTTCGATGTGTTCGAAGGTGGCAATCTTGGCGACGCCAAAAAATCCATCGCCATCAATGTTGTGCTGCAACCCACAGAAAAAACCCTGACGGACGCAGAAATCGATGACGTGGCAGGCCGCATTGTGGACAAGGTCAGCGCCGCCACCGGCGGCGTGCTGCGCGGTTAATCCACGGTAAAGACTTCCGTGGGTGTTGATCGGCCGCGCACGACAACTTCGCAAACGTGGCGATAGGTAAATTCGTCTCCGGCGGTTTCCTGCGCTGCGTCGCGGGTCTGGGATGTGACCATGATATAGGTGCCGTGGTCCTTGTTAAGCTGCTCAAGCCGGGCCGCCACATTGACCTCGTCACCATGCACCGTGAAAATCAGCCGTTCTTTTGAGCCCACCGCGCCGACGGTCATTTCGCCGGTATTGATACCGCACCGGGTTTTCATATAGATGCCGTCGCCAAAAGTCTGGCTTGAAAACTCTTCGCGCAAATCCCGTGCCGTCCGAATGGCATTGGCGGCGTGCTGCTCATCTGTTTGCACCGTGTTGAATGTAATCAGCATGGCGTCCCCCTGATACTGGGAGATGGTGCCGCCATGGCGTTGCACTACCTCGTAGGCAACGCCGAAATAGTCATTCAGGGTGGAAACAAGCTGTTGTGGCGTCAGGCCCTCGGAGATCGTGGAAAACCCTTCGATATCCGTGAACAGGACGGTTGCAACTTTTGACTCACCATCACCGGGCTTGATGGATTCTTCGGCGTGGGTGATGTGTTCAACCACGTCCTGCGGCACGAACCGTGACAAATCGCGGGCCGACATCTGATCCATGGCGGCGCGACTCATCATGCGTTTACCCCTGAGGATAGCCACGGCCAGCACGAAAGTGACAAGTGCTATGGAAATGACCTTGTCCACCTCGGCACCAATAAGAATGCTGTTCGAGGTCAGATACTCCACATAGTTTCGCGTGATCATGGGGTCACTGGGATCGGACAGCACCACGTACGCGACCAGTGCCATCCAACCGATAATGGCCGCGCCGCCCGCCATGAGGATATAACGCGGATCAAATCTGAGGGCGCGCAAAGCTATAAAGATGAACACATACAGCATAGTCGGCGCCTTCAGGTAGAACGATGCCGGTTGTTCGTACTGAATGTGAAAACTCCAGATCAGGGTCATCAGCAGGCCCACGTCCATGATGATGGACCCCATCAGGACCCAGTCGGGCAGTGCGATTCGATAAGACGCTGCCAGACGCGATATGGTGAATAACAGATACAGGCCCAGTGCCATGGGCACAGTCTGTATGGCATCCATGGCCGCCGTTTTTGGTGCCAGCAGATAGAGCGAGCCCAGCGTCACAACAAGGGTGAGCTGAATCCAGCCAACCAGAATTTCGCTCTGGTTCTGCTGCTGCTCGACCGCGTCGCGGATGCGGTCAGGCACGTTGCCTTCCGGCGGTGGTCCGAATACAAAACTGCTGAGCGACCGCGTAGACGCAGTCGAAACAGTTTCCGGTGGCTTGGCCATTTCAGGACCTTTCTTTTATAGCCTGATGCACGGCCCTTATTTGTTTGTCGATGGAAATATCCACGTAGGACGGAATCTCCAGATCCCGGTCTTCATAGGCGTTTTTATCGGGATGATCGGCAATCCACTGCTCAAGCACTGCGTCCCGTTCGTACAGCAGTTTTTCGAACTGGGGACGAAACAGCCGCATCATGGCCGTGATCCATATATTGACCGGCCAGGACGGATAGGCGTGATCAATGAAAAACTTGTCCATGATGCGGATCACATCTTTTGCCTTGTACCAGACCTCGCCCGTAACCCACCGGTTGGCCGAGAACGCCCGTATGGGATATCCGCGGCGATCCATGCAGATACCGACGAGATGACACAAGTCGTCATTGGCGCCCTTGCCTTTTTTGTAATCCGGTAATCGCGCCGGTTTAATGCCCTTTGGCATGCCGCGCGGGCGCACAAAAGTATGAAAATGGCCATGTTCGGCACCATAGATCGCCAGCCGGGTTTCCGCCGGATGTGCGTGGTAGTAATACTGTGAGTGGGTTTCGTTATCGTACACATCACCTTTGGGGTAATGATCCCATTCAAAAAACTCGCCCTGGCCCTTGATAACTTCGCCCACGGTGTTGGCCTTGGATTTGCGCAACACCCTGTCGCACTCCATGATCTGCTCGCCGGCCAGGCTCATGTCCTGCAGGCGTTTCAGATCCAGATCATCGAAATTTTGAACGGTCATCGCCATATCCCTCCCGGAACACACCGTAACGGGACAATACCATGAATCAAGAATGATTTATGCCGCGGTTGACCGTGCGGAACGTAATGTTTGCTATTACGTCCCACACGGTCGGGGGCTACCGTAGGAAGATTACTTTCTGACTTCGTCTGGCAGGAACATCATGAAGTCCTGGTCTTCCGCCACTGCCGAGTGACAGTCGTTACAGAACGCCACGGCTTTCGAGTTCTTGCCGTTCGTTGAACCGACGACTTTGCCATTGGGCATGATCAGCGTGTATCGCCAATCACCGGAATCAGGGTTGAACCCGCCCGCCATCTTCTCCATGAGGAACAAGGGACCGATGGCAACCTTGCCGTTGGCTTTCACCACAAAGCTGTCCTTGGCCAGCGTTGAACCCAGCGGCATGACGCCGGAATCCTCATACTTGGCATATCGGTAATCACCATGGGAATCGGCGTAGTTATTGACGTACCGACCGCCATGAGTGCCGGACTGATAAGGCGCTGTCGCCACATTCAACCAGCTTTGATAGCCCTGTACGGACCGCCAGCCAGCCTTGGCATACGCCGCAGCCATTTCGCCTTGCAGGCATTCATAGACAGCCATGGCCTGACAGGGGTTCAGCTCAGGCGAATCGCCGCCGGCACCACACGGGTTGCATGGGTTACAGGCACCGCACGCTGCTGCACACGGGTTACAGGGATTGCACGCCCCACACGCTGCCGCACATGGATTGCAGGGGTTGCACGCACCACAGGCCGCTGCACAGGGATTGCAGGGGTTGCAGCCACCACAGGGATTACAGGGATTGTAAGCCGCGCAGGGATTGCACGGATTACATCCACCTAATCCAGGTACGTAACATTTGCTGGATGTGGATCCAGCAGATGCCGCACATGGGTTACACGGATTGCAACCACCACAGGGGTTGCAGGGATTACAGCCACCGGCTGCGCACGGGTTGCACGGATTACAGCCACCACATGGATTGCAGGGATTACATCCGCCTGCCGCACACGGGTTGCATGGGTTACAGCCACCACAGGGATTGCAGGGATTGCATCCGCCTGCCGCACATGGGTTACATGGGTTACAGCCACCGCAGGGATTGCAGGGATTGCATTGAGCCAACTGGATCATGCCGGAATCACCGGAGCACGGATTACACGGATTGCAGCCGCCACAGGGGTTGCACGGGTTACAACCAGCGCAGGGATTGCAGGGATTACACGGGTTACATCCAGCAGCACATGGGTTACAGGGGTTACAACCACCGCAAGGATTACAGGGATTGCATTGAGCCAACTGGATCAACGCAGACGCACTGGCCAACTGAATCATGCCGGAATCACCGGAGCACGGATTACATGGATTGCAGCCGCCACAAGGGTTACACGGGTTACAACCGGCACAAGGATTACAGGGATTACATCCCGCAGCGCAAGGGTTACAGGGGTTACAGCCGCCGCAAGGATTGCAGGGATTGCATTGCGCCAACTGGATCAATGCGGACGCACTGGCCAACTGGATCATGCCGGAATCGCCGGAGCACGGATTACAGGGGTTGCACCCACCACACGGGTTGCAACCACCACAGGGGTTACAGCCGCTTGCACACGGGTTACAGGGATTGCAGGTGCTACAGGGGTTACAGGTGGCAACCCGGGTAGCCTTGGCGCGCGGCTTTGCCATGGGCAACAGTCCATCTTGGGCAGATGGCGTAGATGCCGCTTGAGCGGACCCCGTGACCAGCGCGCCACCAACAACAAATCCCGCACCAAGAAATACGGGAATGAAGGTAGTGGCCAGAAGTTTGCGTTTCATCGACCTCACAACGGGGGCCTCCTCTATTGACTTTTCTAGGACGGTTTGCGGCATGCCTCATGCATGACCGGTCGTAACCTGTCTCTGGCAAGGTTGCAGATTTGCTCTATGCCCTCCAGTCAACAGCTTTCACATGTCTGTGAAGGCCCCTTGAGATCACGCAAAGGCCGGTATAGTGACCTTCTGATGCTGTCGGGTGTATTATGAAACTGGTCTGGTTTGCCGCGCTGTGCATTGCGGCGATGGCAAGTGCAATTGCGGACGTTTCCCGGGCACAGGGCGACACCGTTGCTGTACCATTTGTCCTTCACATCCCCGGTGGTGAATAGTGGACCGGATCTTCACCCGAAGAGCGTGTAATGGCCTATCGGCTGGACGAGGATGCCTACGGCCACAGCCGCACCCGCACCAGACGATGGTATGAAAACGAACGCGAGCCACGGCAGATTTCCCTGCCTGCGTACGCGATAACCCGCGATCTGATCACCAATGCGGACTATGCCGAGTTCGTAAGAGCGACGGGACACCGCTCCCCCGATGTCACCCCGCCGGTCTGGGCCGGTTACGGTCTGATCCATCCCTACTCCCGTACCCGTCGCCACGCGTGGCCCGAGCCCGGCATAATTCCGCGAGGTCGAGAAGATCATCCCGTGGTCATGGTCGCCATGAGCGATGCCAGGGCTTATGCCCGGTGGCTGTCTGGCAAGACCGGCGATGTCTGGCGTCTGCCCACAGAAGAAGAGTGGGAAAAAGCCGCGCGGGGAACGGATGGCCAGGCGTTCCCGTGGGGCAAGACATTCGAGCCCCGGCACCTGAACAGCCACGACCTGGGACCTTTTGATACAGTCCCGGTCGGCACCTACCCCGACGGTGCCAGCCCGTTTGGCATGCTGGACGCTGCCGGTCAGGTTTTTGAATGGACATCATCCACCTATACGACCGGTCGTTATGTGGTCAAGGGCGGCTCATGGGATGACAAAGGATGCGGCATTTGCCGACCGGCAGCCCGGCATACCCGGCCCGAGGACCTGAAACACATTCTGATCGGCTTTCGACTGGTCCGGGAAATCTCTAATTCGTGACAACCAGCTTGTAATCAGGCGTGGTATTCAACGGGCAGGAGTACAGGTACTCTCCCGGTTCCAGGGTCACTTTGTAATCCTTCGTGGAACCCGGCACCAGCCCGCCGCCGGAAACACTGATCTTGGTAAGTTTATGCAGGGGATTGCGCCAGTCGTAGTCGGCCTCGCGAAGCCAGAACCCGAGTGAGTACGGCACGCTCTCGTTGGTCACCCGAAATACATAGTCACCCGGTTTCAGGGTAATGACCTCGGACATGGCCACACGATCAGCACCACTGGCTTCATTCTCGGCGATACAGTCATCTTTTTTGGTCGTCGTAAACTTTTTGTCCCCACCCTCGGGTTCAACAAACTGACACGGGGTCTGGGTCAACGTGATCACTTCCGCCGCCTGTGACGGGATACCGGATACAAGCATTATGCCAATACCCGTTGCCGTTGCCGTGATCATTCTTGAAAAAGGAAGTCCGAATAACGTTATCATTGTACACCCTGATTTTGTTGCGAGACGGAAACTAGAAATCTGCCCGGACAACTGCAAATCATTAAGTCGTGAGGCAACGTTATCGGATCAGAACCCGGACCGCCACAACGTTTCCCGCCGCCGCCGCCATGATCCAGACCCAGCCATGCAGGCTGCCCGACGCAATGCCACTGAAAAACGCCCCGATGTTGCAGCCATAGGCCAGTCTGGCGCCATAACCCAGAATCAGCCCGCCGGTGATCGCACTCAGCAATTGTGGTGCGGAAAGAGACAGGCTGAGTCTCAGTTTACCCGCCAACGCAGCCGCCAGTGCGGCACCACCTATAATCCCCAGGTTCATGACACTCACTGAATCCTGCAGGATGGATCGATCAAGTGCACCGCGAGCATAACCACCGCGCCAGAAGGTTGAACTCACGGGATCCCATCCCGCTATCGCCGCTGCCTTGGCACCCCACAGGGTGTAGCCCCAGGTCACGGACCAGGGATGGCCTGCCACAATCAGCGTCAGGACATTCAGCAGCGCCAGAATGACGGCTGCCGCAACCAGCGGCCACGGGCCGCACAACAACCGTTTCCAGTGAAACGGAGAGCCGACGTCTAATGCCCCGTCACCATGATGACCGCCCAAACGGCGACAAACTGTATAGATCAGGCATAGAGCGCCCAGTTGCACGACCACGGCGACCGGCCATCCCCATGTTTTGCCCAGCGACACAGCACCAATGCCCGGAAGGCTGCTCCACCATCCGAGATGCAGGCTGCCGAGAAATGCGCCGACACAGAAAAACACCAGCACGATCATCATGCGGACACTGCCGCCGCCAGCCGTGAACAATGTGCCGGATGCGCACCCGCCCGCCAGTTGCATGCCAATGCCGAACAGAAAGGCCCCTGTCACCATGCCAATGCCCACGGGAGCCACCGCGCCGACCATGCGCCACCCCAGTAACTGACCGTCGGCCAGCAGGGGTGCGAACAAAACGATAACCACGGCCAGCATGATCAACTGGGCGGTAATGCCGGACATGTCCCGGTCTGTTATGAAGCGGCGATAGGCACCCGCGAATCCAAAAGACGCGTGATAAAGTGTCATACCCAAAGCAAGGCCCAGGATCAGCAACTGGCCGGACCGGGCACTGAACTGGAACAGCGCAACGCCACAGCCAACCAAAAACAAAGCAACCAACATCGGCAAGCCACGCGGATAGGCGGTATTCAAACCGGCTGATTGTGTCGCCATGGCACCAGTACCGTCTGTCGTTGATCGCCAATCAGCCTATTGGATACGCCGGAACACATCCAATCACGAATAGGTACGGCTCAGGCGCGACGAACAAGGACGTTCGGGGTTCAGGACTCGTGATCTTTTGTCGCAAGCCGATCATACTTGCCCCGGAAGAACAGTAGCGGATCAGGGTCCGCATTCAGCGACATCTGTTGGACCTCGCCCACAAATATGACGTGATCGCCACCATCATAGGTGTGCCATGTGCGACAGTCGAAACTGGCCAGTGTTCCCGGCAGAATAGGACATCCGGTTTCCCAGGTTTCGTAGTCGACGCCCGACCACTTGTCGCCGGATGGACGGGCAAAACGATTTGATAACTCTTCCTGATCAGCAGACAGAACATTGATGGCAAAACATCCGGCGGCCTCAAGGGCGGGCAGGCTGAGGGTGCGGCGATCCACATTGAACAACACCAGCGGCGGGTCGAGCGAAACGGAACTGAATGAATTGACCGTCATGCCCAGGAGCGCACCATCCGCGCCCAGCGATGTCACGACGGTGACACCGGTTGCGAAACTGCCGAAGGCATTGCGAAGCTCTCTGGGATCGATAGTCATGCTTTTTCCTCTGAAATTTGACGTACGATGACGCAGAAAAACGATTACAGCAAGTCAGTCCAATGATCCAGTGGTCAATATTCGGCTGTAGAGATCCGGATCAACATTTCCGCCGGAACAGATGACAACAACGGTGCGCCCGGCAACAGGAATCTTACCGGACAGGACAGCCGCAAGTGCCGTCGCACCACCCGGCTCCACAACCAGTTTGGCGCGCACAAAAGCCTCTCTCATGGCGTTGGCTGTTTCTATATCGCTGACACTGACAAAACCGGAAACCAGTTTGCGGTTTATGCCAAACGTCAGCTCACCGGGCATAGGTGATGACAGGGCATCGCAGATGGTGCGGTTGGCTGGGTCGTTACCCTCCCGCGTTCCGGATCGGAAAGACCGCAGGGTGTCGTCGAAGCCCTCCGGCTCAACCCCCCAGATTTCGGTTTCAGGCGACAGGCTTGATATGGACAGCGACGTTCCCGCCAGCAGGCCACCGCCGCCACAGGGGCTGATGACCATATCCAGGGCCTGGTTTGTGGCCCTCATGTCCTGGGCAATTTCCAGTGCGGCTGTGCCCTGCCCCGAAATGATGTCGGGATCATCAAACGGGCGCACCATGACAGCGCCCGTGTCGGTGCTGATTTTCTCGCCGATGGCCTCACGGTCTTCCGAGTACCGGTCATAGAGAATGACCTCGGCCCCCAGGTTACGGGTGTTGTTTATTTTGATCGCGGGCGCGTCTTCAGGCATGACAATGGTCGACTTGATACCGTGAAGGCCAGCCGCAGCGGCCACGCCCTGGGCATGGTTGCCCGATGAAAACGCCACCACGCCGTTTGCCCGCTCGCCCGGTGACAATCGTGAAATCTTGGTATAGGCGCCGCGAAACTTGAAAGACCCCGTGCGCTGCAATGTTTCCGGTTTGAGAAACAACCGTGTGTTCGGATTGCCGTCAGACAGCGGATACGCGATCAGCGGTGTACGCACCGCATGTCCGGCAATGCGTTCTGCCGCATCGTGAATGTGCTCGATCGTCGGTTCATTGCTCATACAATCAGGGTCTTCCAGCATGGTTCCTGTCGTCAGTCTGTTCTTACAACAGATTACAGAAAATAAAAGCCGTCACCACAGCATGTGCAGAATAATGTTACGCCGGTGTGGTCTGATGCGGTGCTCGAATACGTAGATACCCTGCCAGGTGCCGAGACCCGCCCTGCCGTCGAGGACCGGAATGCTCAGGCTGGTATCGGTCAGGGCCGAGCGGATGTGGGCGGGCATATCGTCACGCCCCTCCGCAGTATGCCGGTAGAGCGACGGATCGTCACTGACCAGCCGTGAAAAGAACGTATTCAGATCATGACATACATCAGGGTCGGCATTTTCCTGAATGGTCAGGGATGCGCTGGTATGGCGGCTGTACACGGTCAGCATGCCCGTGTCGGCACCCTGACGGTCAACCCACGACGTAACCTGATCCGTAATCTCGTACAGACCCTGGCCCCGGGTTTCGATGGTTAGCGTGTGCTGGGCCTGATGTTGAATGTTTTGCATAGGCCCATTGTATCGATCCGGAAACCCATGTAAAAGAATCAACAATTAGAACAAATCGAGAACCAAATGCCCACCGGATCATCACGCAAGCTCTCAATCGGGTCAGATTTCGACTTTCACACGGATGTTCTGGAAGCCCATGACATTACCCGTGGTGTCTGCCGGTTGTTGTCGAACATGGGTTACGCACCCCTGACCGAGCTGCCACTCAGCAACAACCGTCGCGTGGATGTGGCTGGCGTCGCCAGGGATGGCACGTGGGCCATTGTCGAGGTCAAGGCATCCGAGCGTGACTTTCGCACCGATGCAAAATGGCCCGAATATCTGCCTTTCTGCGATACTTTCTATTTTGCCGTGGCCGGTGGATTTCCCATGCATATCCTGCCGGAAGACGTGGGAGTCATCGTTGCCGATGCCTTTCATGGCACCATCCTGCGACCGTCACCCATAACCAAAATGAACGCCACCCGCCGCCGCACCCAGCTTCTGCGATTCGGCCATCTGGCCGCCCGACGGCTGCATCAACACAATGATCCGGGTCTGAGTTGATCTGCACTGATCCGCAGGATGAGAACGTTGTTTGCCTTATCCCTCAAGCAGTGATGGTGGGGCTGACTCTGCGGACTTTATCGTTTTGCGGCTGGCAAGCAGAATACTGGTTTCTGAATCCGAGACGCCTGGAATCCGTCTGATCTCACGCAACAGGACATCGAAGGTCTCCAGATTGGTTGTTTCAATTTCAGCGACGATGTCCCACCGACCGTTGGTGGAGTAAATGGCGTGTATCTCCGAATATCCCGTGAGACGGCGAAAAACGTTTTCCGCCGCCTGACCCTCAACTTTTATGGTGGTAATGGCGCGCACCTGGGCACCCGGTACTTCGCCAATGGCAAGGGTGAAGCCCTGTATGGTGCCGGAGTCCAGTAGACGGTTGATGCGTGCGCGAACCGTCGCGCGTGATACACCAAGGCGCGGCGCGAGGCTTGAAACCGGCGTTCGTGCGTCGGAACGCAGCAGAGAGATTAATTCCCGATCCAGATCATCCATGCTGATCATTATGGCAGAAATTGGTTATCATAGTGAGAAAAATCCTTGTCATTATTATCATATTTGCATCTTTGTGCTATGCGCAAAAGCTGTATAATCGAATCTGGAGGGAATATCGACACTTGAGGAGAACCCGCGCCTGAGACAAACCTTCAGTCAGGCAGGGTTGACGCGAGGTAAACACGACGTCGCGTTGTTGGCAAAAATCGTGATTTCGAATGCGTGTTACATGGAAGTAATCAACGCAATATCGTGATTGCAAATCTCTCCCTTCAAGGGGAGCAAACAGGAAAGCTAAATCGTATGGAAATGTTAGAATCGTTTTTTGGCATTATCGGAGACCTGACGTGGGGATGGGCACTGATCCCGTTCCTGGTCGTTCTCGGTATCTTTTTCACCGTCGCCAGCGGATTTGTACAGTTCAAGTATTTTACCCGCATGTTCCGGGTGCTAAAGGGCGGCAATCAATCTGCTGACCCGAACGCAATTACCGCGCGCGAGGCGTTGTTACTGTCCGTCGGTGGCCGTGTTGGTGGCGGTAACATTGCCGGCGTTGCAGTTGCCATTACGCTCGGTGGACCTGGTGCTGTGTTCTGGATGTGGGCCATCGCCGTGGTTGGCATGGCGACCAGTCTGGTTGAATGTTCTCTGGCACAGTTGTTCAAGGAAAAAGAAGGCGACGGCACGTTCCGTGGCGGACCAGCCCGAACGATTTTGCATGGACTGGGTCAGGACTACCGGTGGCTCGCAATTCTGTACGCTGTGTCGCTGATTGCAGCCTTCGGCATTGGTTTCCCGGCATTCCAGGGCAACACAGTTGCCGGTGCAGCAGAGGACAGCCTCGGCATTGACCGCATGTACTCTGGCATCGTCCTGGCGATTGGTACCGGCATCGTCGTTTACGGCGGTATTCACCGCATTGCCAAGGTTTGTGATGTTATCGTTCCCGTCATGGCGCTCGGTTACATCGGCATGTCGCTGTTGGTTATCGTACTCAACATCGGCGATATTCCGGCCGTTATCGGTATGATCGTCTCCAATGCTTTTGGATTTGAAGAAGCTGTCGGCGGCGGCATGGGTGCAGCTATCGCCCAGGGCTTGCGCCGTGGTCTGTTCTCCAACGAAGCCGGGCTTGGTTCCGCGCCGAACGTTGCGGCAACGGCCGACGTCCGTCACCCGGTCAGCCAGGGCATCACCCAGTCGTTTTCGGTGTTTATCGATACGATCATAATTTGCTCCTGTACGGCATTTGTGATCCTGCTCGGCGACGTTTATGTCCCGGGCGCAGAGGATGTAAACGGCGTTGCATTGACCCAGCAATCGCTGGTTTCACACCTCGGCAGTTGGGTACAGTACTTCCTGACCGGCGCGGTCTTGCTGTTTGCGTTCAGTTCCATCATCTACAACTACTACCTGGGTGAGAACGCGTTGACCGTCATGACAAGAAACGTTGGCGCGCTCCACGGCTTCAAGATTGCCCTGGTGGGAATCGTGTTCCTTGGTGCTGTTGCACCGGCAGCAACGTCGGTGTTCTTCTTCTCTGATCCCATGATGGGTATATTGGCAGTGGTCAACCTGTTGGCGCTGACCATGCTGTTCCCCATCGCCAAGCGGCTCATCGTGGATTTCAGCGAACAACTGAAAGCGGGCGTCGACCGGCCTGTGCTGGATCCTGAAAAGTACGCGGACCTGGAACTCGACCGCGACGTCTGGACCGGGAAGGCAAACGATTAACCCGGTTCAAGAACCTGACCCTTTCTTCCCCTAACCCAATCCTGGCGGTGCGATTTCATTAGTCGCATTGCCAGGGGCGGGCGGAGGGTTCGCTACAATGTCAAAGCATTCGGATGCGACGCGCAATGCCACATCCATCGTGATTCTGCATACGCCAACCGACTGGAAATGCGCTACTTCCCGGTTTTCTCCCGCGCCAGCAACTCCCGCTTGCGCTTCACCCCCCACCGATAGCCCGTCAGCGAACCGTTTGATCCGATCGCGCGGTGGCATGGAACCACCAGCGAAACCGGGTTGGTGGCGCAGGCGCGCCCCACCGCGCGGGCGGCTTTTGGTTTGCCCAGTTTGGCAGCGATTTCGCCGTAGGTGCGGGTTTCGCCGGGTGGGATATCGCGCAGAGCCTGCCAGACCTTGGCCTGAAAGGCCGTGCCCAGCACATCCAGCGGCAGCCCCGATTGCGCTGAATGGCTGTCGAAATTCGCAACGATGATGTCCACACAATCGCGCAGGCCCTGATCATCGGCGGCAATGTCCGCTTCCGGGAAATCGTGATGCAGCTCCGATAGCAGGTCCGCATCATCGTCGCCGAACCCCAGGAATGAAATACCGCGATCCGTGGCCGCGACGATCATCCGGCCCAGGGGGGTCTCCGTTGCGGTGTATCGCATGACAGCTCCTTTTCCACCTTTTGCATAACTGGCGGGCGTCATGCCGAGCCATGTGTCTGCTGATTCATATAGTCTGCTGGACGAGCCATACCCGGCTCCGTACAGGGCACCGGCCACGCCATCGCCATCGCGCAGCATGGTGCGAAAGCGCTGGCGTCTTTTTTCATCGGCATAGGATCGGGGCGATACGCCCATGATGGCCTTGAACCGGCGTTGCAGATGAGACGGGCTGACACCCGTGGCATCTGACAATTCCTCCAGCGTGGGCAGGTGCGTATCCACATCGGATATCAACTGGCACACCGTGCGTATCATCACCTGATCCGGGCTGCTGGAATCCAGCGCGTCGGGTTTACAGCGCAAACAGGCGCGAAACCCGTCATGGCGGGCGGCTTCCACCGCATCAAAAAAGCGGATGTTCTCGCGCTTGGGACGGCGCGCCGGACACGATGGCCGACAGTAGATGCCCGTGGTGGCGACACCAAAAAAGAATGTGCCGTCGGCGGACGAATCGCGGGCGATCACCCGGTCCCATCGTTCATTTTCATCATGGTTCTGAATATTGCTCATATCGGTATGATAACCATTGCGCGGCGCTATTCTATCCGAAGTTTGCGCCCTAATTCAGATCAGAATTTTCATCCATACCGGTGAAGTTTTCCACCATTGTCGGACAGCCACTTACGCCCGGCTGACGCATGCATGGTCAGGGTGTCCACCACCGCCCAGAACGCCGGGCTGTGGTTGTGCTCCACCAAATGAGACACCTCGTGAGCAACCACATAGTCCAGCACCCATTCCGGTGCCATGATCAGTCGCCAGGAAAAATTCAGCGAACCGGTGGAAGAGCACGAACCCCACCGGGACCGCGTATCGCGAATGGAAATCCGCCCGCGTTTCAGATTGAGTTCAGAGGTTTTTTCATCAGCCAGCCGGGATATTCTCTCCCGCGCCTGGGCTTTGAACCAGTCCGTCAACCGACGCGCCAGATGTTCCGGTCCACCCGAAACAAACAACAGCCCGTCTTCACAGATCACTGTGCCGCGCCGCGCCCGGGATTGACGAATTTCATACTCTTCGCCCAGATAGGGGATACGTTCCCCGGCCCGGAACGGAATGGCTGCGTCATAACGGTCGAGCTGTTGCATCAGCCAGTGGGATCGTTCCTCCACAAACGCCAGAGCGCTGGCCGTGCTGGAACCGGGCGGCAGGGTCACACTGGCCCCGGTTCCCGCGGCGTCCGGGCGCAGGATCAGGCGCCGGGCCCGGGCGTTCCGTTTCAGCGTCACCGCAATCTCACGCCCATCAACCACAATGCTGGTGGTTTCAGGTGTTGATTTCTCGCGGGTGCGGAACAGGGACATTACGGGGTCTTTACAGTGGCGGTAACGCGTATCCGATGTCATCAAAAGCAGCGAACAGTTCGGCGCGCGCGCTGTCATCCAGCGGCACCAGAGTGGGGCGGATGTACTCCCAGTCAGCATCACCCGAATGACGGGCCATGATCGCCTTCAGCGCTGCCCACAGAGGATAGCGACTGATCACATCGCGCAGGGCGAGGATGATGTTGTTGGCTTCTTCGTCCACCGTTTCGTTTTCGGTCCAGGCCGCATGCACGCGCTGGGCCATGGCGCTGCCTACGTTGCTGACCGCCGTAATGCAACCCGCGCCACCGGCCTGCAGAACCTCCAGAAAGGCCGCCTCCGATCCGGGAAACACTGCAAAACCCGGAAAGCGTTCAACCATGCCCAGCATGTTGGCAACATCACCCGAGCTGTCCTTGATACCGACCACCGTTTCCGGAAACGCTGTTACCAGACGTTCGATCACATCATGGCTAAAGGGAACCCCCGACATTTGCGGGAAATGATAGAGATAGATGCGGAGCGCGGATGATCCCGCACCCTCGATGATTTTATCGAACGCCGCAAAGATACCGTCGTCGCTGACACCCTTGAGATAAAACGGCGGCAGGACCAGCGTGCCGCCAGCACCCAGTTCCACTGCGTGACGGGTCAGCTCGATAGTGTCCACATAGGCCGCAGCACCCGTACCGGGCATGGATTTGGACATGGGAATCCCGGCTTTAGCCAGGCCTTCCAGAATTTCCATGCGCTCACGGGTGCTGAAAGACTGCGCTTCGCCCGATGTGCCCAGGATGCCGAGCCCGTCACAGCCGTTATCCAGCAGCCAGTGACAGTGATCCGTCATGCGGACCAGATCGGGTGTGAGGTCGCGGTTCATGGGTGTCAGCACAGCGGCGTTGACACCCTTCATGATTCCGGGGGCGAATGTCATGCAGGGTTCTCCCAAAAAAAAGTCCTGTTGATCTGGTAATCCGCCCGCAGCGGCGCGTCAACCAGCTATGCAGGCCACTCAACAATGCGGTCGTCCAGATCCAGCACATCCTCTTCCGAACAGGCCCGGCCCCGTACAGAAATGCCCGCCTTGTGGACGCTTTCCGAATCACCCGAAACCAGCGGGTGCCAGTCATACAGATCCTTGCCTTCGGCCAGCAACCGGTAGGCACAGGTGGACGTCATCCATTTGAACTCGTGGATATTTTCCGCCGTCAGGACCTGACAGTCCGGCACTTCGCGCAGCCGGTTGGCGTAATCCGTGCAGCGACAGGAATGCAGGTCCAGCAACCGGCACGCCGCATCGGTAAAGAACAGCTCGTCATCGTCGTTGATCAGCTTGTTCAGGCAGCATTTACCACAGCCGTCGCACAGGGATTCCCATTCGTCGCGGTTCATTTCCGCGAGCGTTTTACGTTTCCAGAAGGGAACGTCCGTATTGCCATCCGGTTCAGCCATGCGATTACCGGAGCCAGTCTACAATATGATCTGCGAAATGAATAACCTCGCGTTCCGCTACCGTGCGTCCACGAACCGAGTTGCCCGATTTGTGCACACTTTCAGGGTCGCCACTGACAAGCGGGTGCCAGTCTTCCAGTTCCGCGCCGCGCGCTATGCGTTTATAGGCACAACTGGCGGGCAACCAGTCCAGCCTGTCGATTTTTGCCGGTGTCAGCCGGACGCAATCGGGGACAAACCGGTGACGGTCTTCATAACTGGAACAGCGGCAGGTATCCGGATCAAGCAGCCGACAGGCAACGTTCGTGTGTTTCAACTCAGCCCCGCCATCCGGGTCATCGACCATACCGAGACAACATTTTCCACAGCCATCGCACAGGGATTCCCATTCTGCTGGTGTCATGTCGTCTAAGGTTTTGGTTTCCCAGAAGTTTGCCACAACCTGTTACCCGACCTGATCAATCAAATGAAAGAACGACCCGGCTATATTGCCCACCACCATACCCATGGCACCAAGGTCGGTGGATGACGAATCGAAAGCCTGAAACAATGCGATATCCGGGTTTTCAGATGTGGCCCGGGCATAGTGAAATTCGTGACCCGTAAACGCACAGCCTTTGGGCCCGAGCGGGCTGTCCGCACACGTGTTAACGCGACGATAACCCAGGTGCAAAGATCGCTCGGCGAATGACGTCTCCAGTGGCAACAGGCCCGTCATACGGTGGCTGTTGCCATCGGCGTCCACGATTGTGTTTCCCAGAACCATGTAGCCGCCGCACTCGCCATAAACGGCTGAACCACGGTTCGCCGCCCGACGCATGGTCGACAGAAAAGTTTCGGCGCTCGCCAGTTGCGGCCCGAACAGTTCGGGATAACCGCCCGGCAGATAAACCGCGTCCGCGTCATCCGGCGGGCCTTCGTTGGCAAGCGGCGAAAATTGTGTCAGTTCGACACCGGCATCGCGCCAACCCTGCAGAACATGATCATAACAAAACGCGAAAGCTGTATCCGATGCCACGGCAATGCGTTGACCCATTGGATTGAGGGCAACCGCAGTACCGCTGGAATCGTGCCGGACTGCCGGCGAAGCAACCTGTTGCAACCCGTCCATATCCACATGCGACGCGACATGGTGCGCAGCGGTTTCCAGAAATGCCTCCAGTTCCGCATGCTCCGACGCCTGAACCAGACCCAGATGACGGCTGGGCAAGGCCAGTTCGTCCATACGCGGCATCATACCCAGCACCGGGATGCGCGGCAGACTATCCGCCATGGCGTCGCGCAAGGTCTGTGCGTGCCGCTCGCTGCCGGTCTTGTTGAAGATCACCCCCGCCAGCGTCACATCATTGCGGTGGCTTTCGAAGCCGCGTACGATCGCCGCAGCCGACGCCGCCTGGGCCCGAACGTCAACCACCAGAATAACCGGCCACCCGGACCAGGCCGCCACGTCGGCGGTGGAGCCGGTTGTTGCCGTTGCGCCATCAAACAATCCCATGACGCCTTCGCAGACGATCAGATCAGATGCGGCAGAAACGCGGGACAGGTTCTGTTGTCGAACCACGTCGCGCATGGCCCAGGGATCAAGATTCAGGCACTGGCGACCTGTGGCGGCTGTATGAAAAGCCGGGTCGATATAGTCGGGCCCGACTTTGGCGGAAGATACGGATATGCCCTTATTCTTCAGCGCCCGCAGGATTCCCAGAGTCAGGACGGTTTTACCGCTGCCGGACGACGGGGCTGCGATAATGAAGCCCGGAGGCGTGGATACCGTGGCGGATTCCGTGTCTGTCACGGTCAGTTTCCGGCCAGAATGCTCTTGATCTTTGCCGCCATATCGGAGGCTTCCGTATCGTGAGAGAAATGCGTGGCATAGGCACCGGATGTGTCCATCAGATACGTGATTGAGGTGTGGTCCATGAGATAATCATCGGCATCCGCACCTTCTTCCTGCGCCTTGGCGTAATAGACGCCGTAGCCCTTGGCAATTTTCTTGATCTGGTTGGGATTGCCGCTGAGGCCAATGATGGCAGGATGGAAATGTTCGAGGTATTCTCGCAGATACTCCGGCGTATCGCGTTCCGGG
>JAJFID010000319.1 GCA_021775325.1 Rhodospirillales bacterium | reverse complement strand
AGCACGTCGATGGCGATGTTGCTGCCAGCCGCGCCGGATTCCTCCAGCAGGGACATGGCCATTTCGAGGTTCTGTTCCGGCGCCACAAGGCTCTTTTCACGATGACCGGAAAGGCCCGGTGCAATGATACCTGTGGAAGGTTTGGCGGCACCGAAGTACGCAGCTTCCATGATGGACGGAACGTCAATAACGTGCTGGATGGCCTGACGCAGTTTCTTGTTTGCCATCTTTTCATTGTCAACGTTCATGCCGACCCATGCGTAATAAAGGGACGGGAATTCATCGAGCGTTGAGTCTGCTGGCCGGTCGGTTTTCAGCCGTTCCAGAGACGCCAGTGATACGCGGGTGAAGTCCAGTTCACCGGCCTCAAACGCGATTTCAGCAGATTTTTCATCATCAATGTGGAAAATCTGGATTTCATCGAAAGCCGCTTTCTCGCCTTTCCAGTCCGGGTTGCGGACCAGTGTGGTTTTCTGTTTTGGCTGCCACGATTTGTGCATGTAGGGACCGGACGCCGCCACAGCAGACGTTTCAATTTTTCCGCCTGCAGCTTCAAACGCTTTCTTGGAGATAATATTGCCGGTGATGTAGGGCAGTGTTATGGACCACAATGGCTGGAATGCATTTTTCAGAACCATCGTGCCTTCGCGCTCACCCGTGACTTCAACATGGTCGAGTGCGCCCATATCAGGTGCATTGGTTGATGCCAGATCTTCATTGACGATGCGTTCAAATGAATACTTCACGTCCTCTGCGGTCATGGCACCGAAACCGTTGTTGAAACCCATATCGTCGCGCAGGGCGAAATTGATATGGGTGTCGTCGACCTGCTCGATCATCGCGGCGGCATCCAACTGCCAGCCCCATTCCCTGCCCGGTTTATACTGGATGAGCTTGGAATAGATGGGGCCCTGGATTTCTTCATCCACAACACCCTGACTGAACGCAGGATCAAGCGAGCGCATGTCCGCATAGGTACGGGATTTCAACGTGCTGCCGTCGGCCCATACATTGGATGAAAAACCCATACCGGCACCCGCCGCAACGCCGAGCGCGGTGGCACTCTTCAAAAAGTCACGCCGGGGAATTTCCATTTTTGTCCATTCGAAATTTACTTTTGTCATGATCGTCTCCTCAAGGTTTCTGATTAATGTCGATACTCGTGGTGATTCTAGTAGATTGTTCGGGGGATCTTGATGTCCCATTCCCGCGCGAATACGCGTTTGTCGTCCTCATATGCTGCAATGTGCCCGATCAGGTAGAAATGCTCCGCATCGCAGGTCGTGGTCAGTTTGCTTTCGGTTCGAACGTGCCAGCCCTCACGCCGGAAACTAAACCCGGCCTGATATTCCGCCCGCGCAGACAACGGGTCATTGTCGATGACGCTGTATTTCTGAGAATTTGTTGCGCCGTAATCCAGGTCCGCGCTGTACAGGTGTGTCTCGCCACGATCATCTTCGATCTCGTACGTCACCTCACCTGTGCTGACATCACGCCGGATAGTGCGACTGCCTGTCGCCGGGCGCAGTACCTGATGCAATGGTGGTTCCGCGAGTTCGGGCTCTTCGAAGGGGTTCGAAATTTCTGTGGCCATGCTGGCATCCCGCACGGGCACATCGAGAGTGCACGAGGTCAGATCGAGGGTCAGGTTTGCCTGTTTCGCCACGGGCCATGCCATGGGCCACAATTGGGTGGATAGCGCCAACCGCAAACGGTGGCCGCTTGCCAGCCGCCAGCCGATGTCATTCAACCGAATGGAAACGGTCATGGCATCGCCGGGAACCACCTTCGATTCCTGTTTGCGCCCATCGCGCAGCTTCAAATTCAACACGCCGAAGGTAATCAGCGTCGAGGCACCGTCGGGTGCAACATCGCATAAACGGACAGCAACCAGCCCCTGATCACAGTCGCTGGACATTTGAAAATGGGCGTATGGCGTACCCAGTATCTCAGTTGGATGATCAAGCGGTTCGGTATCGAAACACACAGAGTGTGCATCGTCATGACGTTGATCATGGGGTAACTCAGCCAAGCCGGAAATTGGCATATACTCGCCGGTGCCAAGCCCTGTCGACAGGGTTGAGCAAATTGACACGGTTCCGGTATTGCCCGAGGCATGATCCGTCAACCGACCAGCGGCGAGACCATACTGCCGTACATGAATGTTCGGAGACGGCCAAACGTTCTCCGCTACCCACCGTCCGGGCCGATCATCGGCGTTTGGGTTCGGACGGTGGCTGTCCTGAATGAAGGCCAGAAACGCGGGGCGGCTCATGGCATCATTGTCGATGCCCTTTAACCAATGGTCCCACCATTCGATAGCCTGTTGCAGGAAACCCATTTTCGGGCCCGGTCCACCATCATTGGGATAGACATGAGCCCAGGCGCCTGAAACTGCCCGGCATGGCGCATCGATAGTCTGCAGGAGCCTGATCATGGTGTTGGGCCAGCAGTCATTCCAGCCGCTGATGCCAAGCACGGGTGTCTTGATCTTGTCTGAATTTTCGCAGACGGACCCTTGTATCCAGGTTTCGTCGCGCAATTGATGTGTAAGCCATTTTTCCGCGAACATGGGTGTCTGTTCGAGACGTTCCATCCACATATCGCGCCACTGTTCACCAACAACCGCAGGATCAGGCGGGCGAATGCAATAACCAAACATGACGCCACCCCACCCGAGACCCTGACCCGGATAGCCGCCAACCAGATATCCACCGTCGTCGTAGTAACGATCAACGGAAGCACCGACCGGGATGATCGCCTTGAGTGCCGGTGGTCGGCGCGTGGCCGCCTGAAGACTGGCAATGCCACCCCAGGAAATGCCCATCATGCCGACGTTGCCGCTGCACCAGTCCTGAGCCGAAATCCACTCGATTATTTCAATCGCGTCCTGTTGTTCGCGCGGCAGGTACTCGTCCATCATGATGCCTTCGGAATCTCCATGGCCGCGCATGTCGGGACGCACGCAGGCATACCCTCGCGCGGCAAACCAGGCGTGATTTCCGTGATCCCGGAAAGCCGTGGCGTCCCGTTTGCGATAGGGGATGAATTCCAGAACTGCCGGAACAGGGTCTTCTGCCGCATCTTTCGGCAGCCAGAGCTTGGCAGAGAGGCGCACGCCATCGGACATGGTTATCCACACGTGCTCAAAAACCTCGATATCATTCTGAGGTGGGTACGTTTGATTTCGACGGTCTTGTGCGGTGTCACCCATAACTGCCGGTTTACCTTTTTGGTTTTATTTCGCTCCCTATTCTGTTCACGGTGTCAAAGTCATACCGCACGGGCAATTGCGCGAGTCGGCGTGTGTTTGCGCGAGTTTATGCTATTGTTGCTGCGCATCGCGCAATTTTTGTGTTAGAATTAGAAAAAGTATAAAAAATCTGCCCCGGGCCCGGAGATTCCAGTGCAACAGTCGGACTTTTCGCAAAACCTCAAACTGCTGTGCAGTTACGAAAAATCAGTGTCGGAAGTGTGTCGGGCCATTGATATCAACCGCCAGCAGTTCAACAAGTATCTGAACGGAACCTCCCAACCATCGTCCTATAACGTCCAGCGTGTGTGCGAATATTTTCAGGTTCAGCTCTCGGACCTGCATTTGCCTCATGACGAGTTTTCCGATCGGATGCAGTTTCGCGCGGGTGGCAGACAGCAATCCCTGGAAGGGCAGTCTCAACATTTGCTGAAACGGGCATTTCCGGGCGATATACGAACCCTTCGGCGTTACCTTGGATACTACATTGTGCATTTTCATTCGTTCAGTTGGGCCGGATATGTTCTGCGCGCGCTCACCTGTATGTATGAAAAAGACGGGATGATTTTGATCAAGACGATTGAACGTGTCAGAGACCCCGCGGACGGTGCACTGTATCTGTCAAAGTATGATGGTTATGCGTCGCTCCTGGGTAACAGGATTTTCACCGTGGATTTCCAGAGTCTGGCCGAAGATGCCATTGTTGAAACGGTTCTTCACCCGACGGCCCGAAGCCAGCTCACACTTTTACGCGGTGTCACGTTCGGTATTTCCAGCAAACATCGAAACCCCTATATATCGCGGACGGTATGGAAGTACCTCGGCCGCACCGTGGATCACCGTAAAGCTTTGGGTGCCATCGGGATCGTACCGTTTCAGTCTCCAAACCTTGATCCACAGATTGCCAAAATTCTGGGGGACAAGCCCTTTCCAAATGAACGTCTTCATTATGATCTGGAACATCCGAAAGCATCCGGTGAACTCTGATCTGCAAACTATGACAAATCGGGAAGATTTGCAGCACTGCTATTATCCAGGGAGGGTAATATGAACAACACTAAGCCGGTCATTCGGAATTACAGAAAATCTGTCGAGAATCGCGAACTTGTCTGGATACCCATGTCGGATGGCAGACGCCTGGCGGCGCGGATCGTTCTGCCCAAAACCGCGGCAAAAAATCCGGTTCCGGCCATTCTGGAATACATCCCCTATCGTCGGCGCGACGGCACCCGTGCGCGCGACGAACAGGTCATGTACTGGTTTGCCGGCAATGGCTACGCGTCCGTGCGTCTGGATATCAGCGGCAGCGGTGATTCAGAAGGGTTGATCGAGGACGAGTACGTGCAGCGCGAACAGGACGATGCGGTCGACGCCATTGCGTGGCTGGCGGCGCAGGACTGGTGCAGTGGTTCGGTCGGCATGATCGGCATTTCCTGGGGCGGCTTCAATGGACTGCAGGTTGCAGCCTGTCGCCCACCCGCACTCAAGGCCGTCGTCAGTCTGTGCTCGACCGTTGACCGCTACCACGACGATGTTCATTTCATGGGTGGGTGCCTGCTCAACGATACCATGGACTGGGGCAGTACGTTTTTTACCTATGGCGCGTTGCCGCCGGACCCGGACATGGTCGGCGAGCGTCAATGGCGGGCCATGTGGAAACAGCGGCTTGAAGGGCTGGAACTGTACCCCGCCCTGTGGATGAAGCACCAGCGCCGGGACGGGTTCTGGAAACACGGTTCGGTCAAAGAAAATTTCGGCGCGATCCAGTGTCCCGTTCTGGCCGCGTCCGGGTGGGCCGATGGTTACACGTCTGCTGTGTTCGAGCTGGTTGAGAACCTGAAAGCGCCATGCAAGGGCATCCTCGGTCCGTGGGGGCACAAGTATCCGCACATGGGTGTTCCGGGACCTGCCATCGGATTCCTGCAGGAATGTAAACGGTGGTGGGATCACTGGCTGAAAGGCATCGATACGGGCGTCGATAAAGACCCGGACATGCGGATGTTCCTGCAGGACTCCGAAATGCCAGCACCTCATTTTGATCAACGCACGGGTCGGTGGCTTGGCATTCCCGACTGGCCCTGTTCCGGTATCCGGAATCATGTGCTGCATTTGAACGGAACCGCACTCAGCACGAAACCCGCGACCCGGTCAGTCAGGAACCACCGCACAATCAACTCACCCCAGACCACCGGACTTGGGGGCGGGGACTGGAGTGCGTACGGCATGGGTAAAATTGCACCGGAGCTGCCGCTCGACCAGCGCACAGACGACGCATGCTCCATGACGTTCGATGGCGCGCCCCTGAACAAACCGATACTCATCGTCGGCGAAGGCAGCGTCTGTTTGCGGATCGCGTCAACCCAGCCTCAAGCCGTGATTGCTGTTCGGCTGAACAGCGTCCATCCCGACGGAACGGTCGAGCGGATATCCTACGGGTTGCTCAATCTTGCCCACCGGAACAGTCACGCCCGACCGTCCCGGCTAAAGCCCGGTGTGTTCTACGACGTGGTAGTCAAGCTGAAGGGGATCGCCCAGACTATCCCGGTCGGGCATCGGCTGCGGATTGCTGTTTCCACCAGCTACTGGCCCATGGTCTGGCCATCGCCCGTTTCCGCAACCATCACCATCGATCCTGCGGGATCCCGGGTCTCCATGCCCGTGCTGCGAAGCGAAAAAGGCTTCGAGCCGGTTGAATTTGCGCCGGTGGAGCACGCGACGCCGCTTAAAATTACAACAGCAATGCCGGGTTCGGACTCGCGACAGGTTATTCATATGATTGATGATCAGGCCACCCGTCTGGTGGCGAGTCGGGATGACGGCACCGTCATCATTGATGATATTGGCACGGAAATCTCCTACACCAAACAGAAATCATTCTCGGTAGCGCAAAACGACCCGCTTACCTCTACCGCATCGGTGGTCTGTACGGCCCGCTACCGGCGCGGAAAATGGGATGCCCGGGTCGAGACCGAAACTCAAATGACGGCAGACAAAACCCACTTTTATCTAAGCGGCACGGTGCGAACATTTGATCGCGGCAAGCCGTTCCTGGAACGATCATTTAAGAGTTCGACACGGCGTGACAACCTCTAGGTTTCGGGCTGTCCTTCGCTCTGTACCAATCAGCACCAATCAGTCGAACACGGTGGCAATCTGTTCCACATCGCCACCCTCTTTCGCAATTCTGAGATCGTGGTACAGGACGGATACCATGACGGCGGCGAACGCTGTTGTAATGGGGACAATGAGTGCGTTGACAGCCAGTGATTGCGTCGCCAGTGACTCAAACAAATCGGTGGCTGCATCGACAAAACCAACGACCAATCCCGCCACCAGGGCAAACATCATGGCGGCTGCGGAATAGATCGCGAACAGGCCCAGAACGCGCCAGCGAAACCCCCTTGTCAGTTCAATGCTTCGTTTCAGGCATTCAACCAGGTCGAGACGCTCCACCACCGCAGTGGGCACAACAACGCTGAACACAATCACCGCAAAAATTCCGGGGATAATAAACGCCAGGGTTCCAATTCCGGTAATCAACACGACAACCAGTGAAACGCCGACAACGGGAAGGACCAGTGGCAAGCCGCGATGAATACATTCCATCATGCTGGAACGCGTTCCCCGAAGCTCCTGTATTGATCCGTATATGATGGTTGCCGTTACCAGTTGCGCACACAAGTACTCGATGATCCACATACCCACATCCAATACACCGCTTTCGGCAATCGGTTGACCGGCGTTAGAGGTCACTAAATGGT
>JAJFID010000318.1 GCA_021775325.1 Rhodospirillales bacterium | reverse complement strand
TTTTCCATGATTGTGGCGCCGTTCATGCGGGCACCCTTTGCCATGGCCTGCGTTACGTCGATGGGATTAGTCTGTCCGTCACCCGGCAGGAACACACCACCGACCACGCCATCTGTATTCATGATGGGGTATTTTTCCGCCATCCATTCCGGCGTGATCTCTTCCACATCCAGGCCGAAAACACGAGCCATGGAGGCTCCGCGTTTCAGTTCCTCAAGTCGTTCCGTGTCTGTCGCCACAGAAATCGAGCCATTCTGTTTCAGGCCCGTTGCCTGACCGGTTTCTTCTTCCAGCCCCGAAAACAGCTCGGCCGTGTACTGGGCAATGCGTGTCATGTTCTGGGTTGCGCGAAGTTGTCCAACCAGTCCCGCTGCATGCCAGGTGGTGCCACAGGTTAGCTGTCGACGTTCCAGCAGAACGGTGTCTTTCCAGCCCTGTTTGGCAAGGTGGTACGCCACCGAGCAGCCGACGGCACCGCCGCCAACGACAACTACCTGTGCTTTCTGTGGAACTGTATTGGCCATGGATTTCTCCTTCAAATTCTTGATCGTATTGATTGTTAATAGGTGGGTGGGGACATAACCCAGACCACCTTGGCTGATGTGCTGTCCGGATTGCCTGATTTATGCGGTATTTCGCCATCAAACGTCATGCAGTCACCAGCTTCGAGCATGAAATGGCGGTCTTCGATCCAGATCTCGAGACGGCCTTCCAGAACCAGCGCTGCTTCCTGACAGGGTCGGCCATAAAGTTCGTCACCCGTGGTGGCGTGGGGCGCATAGTCCGTCATGATCATCTCGAAGTGACCGCTCAGGTTTGGCGACAATAATTCTTCCTGCAGACCGGAACCCGTGAAAGTCAGTTTACGGCGGTCACCGCGGCGGACGACCAGCTCGCGTTCATGTTCCGGGCCTGCGGCACCGCCCTGAAAAAACCAGGTGATCTGCACGCCAAGGGCTTCGGCGAACCCTTTCAGGCGATCTATGGCGACCGGTGAAATATTTCGCTCGATTTGGGATACATAGCCGACAGATCGACCAATCCGTTCTGCCAGTTCGGTTATGGTCATGCCCTTGGCTTTGCGCAGATCGCGAATCTGCTCACCGACAGGTGCCATGTCCTGATCCATGTCCGCGTTGTCGTTGACGCTGGCCTTGTCTGACGGCGTGCGTGTTTTGCTCTGGTTTGCCATGAAGCTTCAGGTAATTGCTGTTGTCGGGAGGCGGCAGTCTAATCGATAAAAATGAAAAAATGAAGGCGTAATTTCATTTTTTATTATGGAAACCGCGTTCCGCTACACCGGGAATGCGGGCAATCGTACAGTGGCGCGTAAACCACTTGTTTTTCCGCCGGTCTGATCCCGGTTGATCAGGCTGATTTCACCACCATGGGCCTGCACGATCGTGCGTGCGATTGCCAGACCAAGCCCCATGCCGCCGGTTTCCTGGCTTCGGGACTCATCCAGCCGGTAAAATGGGTCAAAAACGGTCTCAAGCCTGTCTTCGGGGATGCCGGGGCCGAAATCGTCAATAACGATAACAACATCATCTTGTGACGTGGCGTGATCCAGTGTGACACGCACTTCGGTGCCGTAACGAACGGCATTTTCCATGAGGTTTCGCAACGCCCGTTTCAATGCCAGGGGGCGGCACGCATAGGCTGGTGCTCCAGGATCTACAAACTGTGCCGTGTACCCCATGTCAGCAAGGTCCAAAGCGATACTTTCGATGATCGACGCCAGATCAGCCGGGCGGGTTTCCTCGTGGGATGCATCATCGCGGGCGAACGCCAGGGTGGCCTCGGTCATGCGCTGCATTTCATCCAGCGTGCTCAAAATTTTCTGTTTTTGCTCACCGTCATCCAAAAGCTCGGCGCGAAGGCGTAGGGTGGTCAGTGGTGTACGCAGATCATGGGAAATTGCCGCCAGCATGCGTGTGCGATCTTCCACAAACCGACCAAGCCGATCACGCATCTGGTTAAAGGCGTCGATGGTCTGGCGTATTTCCCGGGGACCACCATCATCCAGATCAGGCCCACTTTCGCCCCGGCCCAGAGCCTCGGCAGCCGCTGACAATCGCGCCAGCGGTCGGGTGATCCGTTTCACCATGAAATAGGCTACAATGCACACGGCCAGGCCAGTCAGCCCCAAAATCAAGAATGTGGCATGAGCCCACGTCTGAGGCGGGCGGGCCACGATGTACGTTACATTCAGCCACTGATCAGCCGCCAGTTGCAGCGCCATGGTGATCGTCGTATGCCGCATGTGCCAATGGTCTTCATCGTCGTCTTCCCAGGGATCATCTTCATCATGACCGTCAGAGTCATCGTCTGACTCCCAGTTCCAGCGATGTTGCCGCTCCTTCTGAACGAGAATGGCTGACGAGTTTGGAAGTCCAAGCAATCGTCGTAAGCGCTGCGAAAACCGGTTATGGGTGTGGTCGGTATTTGTGGGATCAACGTGGCTGGTATCGTTCAGTTTGAATTGAAGTTGCCGGGTACTGGCCGCTCGCAGCACCCGGTCATACATGTGTGCGGGCGTTTCCTGCAGAACACGTACGATGGAGGCCGTGCGGCCGAGAACCTGATCCCGTTTGGCTGATTCCAGCCCCATACGATACTCGTCTGCCAGTATGACAAACGCAATAATCTGCGCCAGGACGAGGGCAGCCAGCAAAGCCAGCATAAGCTGACCAGTCAGGCTGCGTGGGAAAAGCCGCTTCATTCTTCCGTAACCTTGCCGGTAAAGCTGTACCCGCCGCCCCAATGGGTCTTGATCAACATCGGTTTTTTGGGATCGTCCTCAATCTTCTTTCTGAGGCGGCTCACCTGATTATCAATACTCCGATCAAACAACGTCGCGTCCCGTCCCCGGGTGATGTCCAGCAACTGGTCCCGACTCAGCACCACGCCAGGACGCTCGAGAAACGTACTGAGAAGCATAAATTCTCCTGTGCTGAGAGAAATGGCAATGCCATCCGCACCGGTTAATTCCTGCCGGTCCGTGTCCAGACTCCAGCGGCCGAAGCGCAACAGTTTGCTGGTAACGCGTTGCTGCTTGGGCGGCAGGGCATTGCTCCGCCTAAGCACGGTTTTGATGCGTGCCAGCAGTTCGCGCGGGTTAAAAGGCTTTGTTATGT
>JAJFID010000317.1 GCA_021775325.1 Rhodospirillales bacterium | reverse complement strand
TCAGGCCCAGCGCCTTGCCGGTTTCACGCAGGGCGCTCTTGGTGCGGTAGGTGATGATGGTTGCCGTCATGCCGGACCGCTCACGACCGTATTTTTCGTACACGTGCTGGATGACTTCCTCGCGGCGACCGCTTTCGAAATCCACGTCGATATCCGGTGGCTCGTCCCGTTCGGCACTGACAAACCGTTCAAACAGCAGATCGATGTGCGCCGGATCCACCGCCGTGATGCCGAGACAGTAACACACGGCGGAATTGGCCGCCGAACCCCGGCCCTGACACAGGATGCCCCGCTTATTGGCAAAGTCCACCAGGTCATGAACGCTGAGGAAGTAGGGCGCAAAACCCAGATCGTTGATCAGTGACAGTTCGTGACTGACCTGTTTACGAACCTTGTCCGGCACGCCGTCCGGATAACGGTTTTTCGCCCCCTGTTCGGTGAGGCGTACCAGTTCCTGCTGTGGTGTGCGTCCGCCCGGTACCGGGTCTGCCGGATACACATAACGTAATTCATCCAGCGAAAACGTGCAGGCCGCGGCAATTTCAAGCGTACGATTGATGGCATCGGGATAATCATGGAACAGACGGGCCATTTCTTCGGGGCTTTTCAGATGTCGCTCACCGTTGGCATGCAGGCGGTACCCGGCCTCGTGAATGGTGCAGCCCTCCCGGATGCAGGCCTGCACATCCTGCAAAGGACGCCGGGCCGGGCTATGGGCATGCACGTCATTCACCGCCACCATGGGCGCACCGGCTGCACGTCCAAGTTCATCCAGTGCCGACAAACGGCGGTTGTCGTCTCCCCTGTACAGAAACTGTCCCGCCAGATAAACGCGCCCCGACACAACACGGGAAACTCGCGTCAGGCTCTTCTGGAAAACACCACCCAGCGAGGCAGGGGGCACTACGATCACCCGCCAGTTATCTGCGACGCCCGCCGCCAGCACATCATCCAGCCACAGGTGACATGCACCCTTGGGTGCCCGCCGTTTACCCAGCGACAGCACCTGACACAGATGCCCGTAAGCAGTCAGGTTTTCCGGGTAGACCAGCAACGAAAGCCCGCCCATGATATCCAGCCGCGCCGCCGGGATAAACTGTACACCCGCCGCCTTGGCCGCCGTATGGCCGCGCACGATTCCCGATACACTGTCACGGTCGGTGATGGCCAGCGCTCGATACCCCAGCATGGCCGCCGTTGCTACCATCTCCTCCGGGTGTGACGCCCCGCGCAGGAATGAATAATTGGAGGCGACCATAAGCTCGGCGTAGCGCGAATCCATCTCACGCAAACAACCCGTGCATATACCAGCGCGGGGTGTGATTAGGGCGGTAGGGGCCTTCGCGGAAGACCCAGAAGCGGCCGCCGTTTTCATCTTCCAGGGCGTAGTAGTCGCGTGGCTCGCGCGCACGTGGGTCGTGGCGCATGATCTGTCGCCACCATTCGGGCCCGATCCGTTCCGGGCCGTCGGCGCGGGCGATGCGGTGATGGGTCTGTCGCCAGCGGAACAGCACAGGCGGGTGGTCGGGCAGGGGAGCCATGACGTCGATGGGCTCCGGTTGCGGCAACAGATGCACGGGGCGTTCAGTGCGGGGCCGGTGTTCGCCGTCCAGAGCCGGTGGCTGGCTGAGCGTTTCAGATTTTTCGCGCTGCGTCATCACCGGTATATGGTGACTGGCCTGTTCCGGTATATGGCTGGCCCGTGCCTCCAGCCGGGCCACGTTAACCGGACCGAGCCGGTTGGCGAGACGGTCCACCAGCGGAGTCAGGCCGGATCGATCCGTATCGGTATTTGCATTCACGACTGTTTCGATCTGCCGGGCGCTGAGTGATGCAATTTCGGATGCATGCAGGATCATGGCCTCAATACCAAAACCGGGATCAATGTCATCCAGCTTTTCACGGAACAGGCGGGCCAGATGGACCGGATCACGACTGGCGCGGCTGGTGCCGATACCAGCCTCGGCCACGGTACCGTCCACACGACAGAACAACAGGCTGAGACGACGGGCACCCTCACTGGCCTGTTCCATCACGGCACACAGATCGTTCAGCAGGTGCTTGAGTCCCGCATCCATATCGTCGCGGGTGCCAATGGACTCGGCAAAGGCCAGTCGCGCCCGGCACGGCGGTGTAGGCAGCAGGGGCGACAGGGGGTCGCTGAGCAGGCCATTCAGTTGATCCAGCCGCTTTGTCAGTTGGGTGCCAAACCGGGTGACCAGCGACACCCGGGGAACGGCCATGACCTGTGCGATGGTCCGCAAACCCAATCGGTGCAGGTCGTCCAGCATGGCAGCGGGCAGGCGGAGTCCGGCAACCGGCAGGGTATCACAGGATTGCTGTGTGTGGGCCACTAAAGGCATATCGTTTGCGGCATAGCGGGCCAAGGCCCAGGCGGCACCGGGGGTATGGGCCACAGCAGCGCGGGCCGTATATCCGGCACCCGACAGTCGGCTCAACAGATCATGCAGCAGGTTTTCCTCACCCCCCATGAGGTGGCCGCAGCCGGTGATGTCCAGCCACACCCCGGCACCGGCACAAAATGGCGCTGTTATCCTGTCTGTTGTTGTATCTTCCGGTGTGGTCCATGGCGTATAGCGCACACACCAGCGGGCCAGTTGGTGCAGCATGGCCACATCCCCGGCGGGGTCGGCATCATGGGATATGAGGCCCGGGAGCAGGGCACGGGCATCGGCCAGTGGCAGACCAGCAACCACACCATGCGACCGGGCGCAGGGGCAGGCTGCAACGATGCGCATGGTGCCACGATCCTGTGCCGTGGTTGCGTGTGCCGTTTCTGATCGTGTCGCTGCTGATTGTGTTATTTCAGGCGATGTGGCGGAAGGGGACTGTGTCGGTGTGCGAACCATGGACGCTTTTTTTCTGGAAAGGCGGGCGCGATCCACGGGAAAGTCCGGCAGCCACAACGAAACGACCCGTTTCACCAGTGACTGATTTGCCATTTGATCCGTTCTCTGATGTGCTCTCTGATGTGTTTGGGGGGCCATTGTCAGCATCCGGTTTTTTGCGGGTTACAATCCATGTGTGAGGACCTGTCCCCGTGTCCATTCCCTCATACCCCTCCTGTTGCACCCCACGGCATTTCAGCATGTCCACCTGCCAGTGCGGTGCGCTGGCCGGAAAGGTATGGTGAGATACCCGGGCCCGCAGCGGTTTGATCCGCCAGCGGGTGTGTGCCGGACTGGCAGCAGGCAGGGCAGGTTCCGGCATAAGCAACAGAGCCGGAGTGAGCGTGCTTTCCGCCGCCAGTTGCAGGCGGCGGAGCGCGGTCTGGTCAATATGACCGGGTTCCCCCAGTACCGCGCACAGGGCGCGGCTGGCCAGACCTTCCTCCATGGCCCATAGAACCTCTTCACGGGTCAGGCCCCGGGCGACAATCAACCGGCGGGTATCCAGCCCCAGTGCCGCCAGCCCGGGGCCATAGATATTGGGACCATAACGACCGCGGTTGCCAATATTTCCGGGGCCCGAATCTTTTGGTCCTTCACGGCGACACCACAGGACATGCCCCCGGGTGCCGGCAAAACGGGCGGCCAGAAAAGCAGCAAACCCCGTGGCGGTCGCATCCATATGCCCCACACCAATCGCCGTGCCCGTGGCAGCAATTTCATGGAGCGCCCCACGGTACAGACCACCACCGGGCAGAATCTGGTCGATTTCGGAAATATCCAGCGGGCAAACCCCGGATACCATATGATCATCACCTGCTATTGCCTGGCCCTTTGCCTGGTCGTTTGTATGGTTGGGCACACGATCCTGACCGGATAACCACGGCTGCGGTGTTTCCAGGTGACGGATACGCTGGCGTAATTCGGCCAGAAGCAAGGCATTTGGCGGAGTTTGTTGCGGTTTTGGCATGGTAGAAGGCATGAAGACCTCTATTGTTTTCTATTAATGTTCTCTTTTTGTTCTATATTGAAACGCACTATTCGTCAAGACAACGGTCGCTATTTCCGTCACAATATAAATCGGGTGTGGTGTCAGCGGCGGAACTATGCGATTCAGGGTGCTGTTCGCGCCCAATTAATCGTTAACAACACGGACAGGACGATGCGCGCTCGGCGTCTCACCTCTTCTGCATTCGCTATCGTATTGGCGACCAGTTCGCTTGTGGCTGCGGAAGACAGTGTCATGCTCGCCCCGGATGCTTTAACGCCGTTCGATCCCGTATTCGCACCGGCCATCGGACCCGATGAAGCCAATCCCACGTTTGTCCTGAAGCAGCAGGTTAATCCAGACTATATTGAAGCCACGAAACAGCTTGAGTCCGTCCACGCCCAGGAAATTCAACAGCAACAGAGCATAGAAGCGGCACTATCCGAACCTGCGGTTCAACCGGAAACCGAGCCCGAACCAGCACCCCAGGTGCAAAGTAATGAAACCACGTCAGTTACCGAAAATGCAACCATCGTTCATGAGCCCACAGACGCAGGCTTAATTGATCAGCTTCTCCACCTGTTCGGGATCGGCGAAGCAGAAAATAGCCCACACAGACAAACTGTCGCGGAAACAGCCGAGATACGCCAACCCGTCGCGCACCTGACAACGCCAATAAACGAACCGGTAAACGAACCGGAACCTGTGGCTGAAGACGTAACACAACCAGTTGTGCCAACCGCCCCGGTTGAAACCGTTTTGATTGTTGAGGTGGCACCGGAGGCCGAGACGGCTGCACTCAATACCGAAATATACACCACAGAAACACTGCCTGTCGGCGCGCCAGAGCCCGTCGACCAAACCATACCGGCCTGGACACCATCCAAATCAAAACCGGTCCCTGAAGCCCGTGATCACATCATTCGAGTTGCTGCTGTCGCCACCAGCACGCAACCCCCGGTTACCCCGTTAATCGCAACCGAGGAAATTCCTCCAGCAGACAATGAAACCGAAGACTTCGTCGAGATCGCAGCCATTGACCCGCAACCGACAGAGATACAGGCGATGCCCGCCGCGCAACCGGTGACGGAATCCGACACCCAGGATGGTCTTTTCCAGAACCTGTTCGGCCTCTTTGGTAAAGACGCGGCGAATGATGAGCAGGAAGTCGTTGCTGTAGACCACCAGAATGAAGACGATACAGCAGTCTATCGACGTGACGACAGAGGTGTGCAGAGAGTATCTGTCTCGCTGCCAGAGCCAGCATCAGAGTCCGAATTCGAGCCCGAGCAAATGCCGGAACCAGCACCGGAGATCGTGTCTACTGTCGAATCAGAGCCTGAGAAAGTGGCCGATCCTGTATCAACGCCACTCGAGAACACGAACCCAGCGCAGGATGTGCCCAAGCAACCCGAAGTCCAGCCGGAAGAACGCCAAGTAGCGGTAGAGGTTGCAGTAGAAGCTTCTGAATCGGAAACGGAACCAGTCACAGAGACGACCTCGGAAATAGCTCCAGAGTCAGTCCCTGTTGCCTCGAGCGAACCGGAAATGCCGCCGGAGCGTGCCATTGAGCCTGAATTGGCATCAGACCCGGAACCACCACAACAGGAAATCGAGGTCGCAGAACTAGCACCCGAACCCACAATAGAGCCCACGCCAGAACTGTCGTCACAGATAGAAGGCGTTGCAGAATCTGTGGCTGAAACAGCGCCAGAGCCCGCGACTACCACTGTGACTGAATCAACACCTGATCCGTCACTGCCGGTAATCTCACGGGCGGGGCCAGAACCCACATTTGTTGACGCGGTGTCGGCTTTTTTTGATGGCGACACGGAAGGCGTCCATAAAGGTCCGGACGTATCAGAAGAAGGCGACGAAGTATCAATCCCGAGGGTCAGTTCGCGACAGGGCAGGGATCAGGGTCGCGCCGACGGTGAAATACAGATAACCCGACAACCCAGCGATGTAAGGCCGCAAGCATCCATTGCGCCGGAATCAACACTGCTCGCAAGCACATCAACACAACAGGTCGATACGCCGCTTGTGGATGCTGCAATAGAGCAGGGATTGCAGCAGTCCATTGATACTGATGATCCGGGGTTTATCGTTAACGTGCCCGTGCCGGCATCCGATGAAGTTGTTTTGACCGAAGATAAACTGGTCCTCGGTATCGAAGGCAATCTCGGTCGCGCGTTACCATTTGCCGACGATCCGGGACGGCACTGTGTGCGCCGGTTGTCCGGGCGAACATGGGTATGCCTCGAATCTCTCGGATGGCCATCGGTTATCGCCGACGCCTTCATGGCGAAGGGGGTGCCTGAGGGGCGAACCAAAGCTGTTATCCGTTATGACGAAGGTTCTGCCACCCAGTATCGTGTTTCATTCCCGGCGGAGAGCTTCGACCGCATCATGTTTCACTTCCTGTATCTCCTGGGCGAACCTACCGAGCGGCCCACGGTCATGGTTCCCATATTCGCCGAACCCAAACGGCCAAACCGGGTCGTGAGATGGGTTGCTGAAGCCACCCCCGGCGCCCCGCCCGCCATACTGGAAATGCGTGAAATTGACGATGTTCGCTGGATGGAGTCACCCGATACAAACAATGGTGTGGTCCGGCTTTACCGACAAGGTATGAAGCCCGTCTTTTCTCTGGTCATGAGCGCCGATTTGCGATTGATCGAGGTTCGTCGTATGGGCAACAATGAACCGGAATTCCCCACGGCACCTGAGTAAACTGTTTACTTATCCAAACATCCTGGAAAACCTGTGCATGGTCAGCCCGTCCGTGTCTACTTCGGGGATATTTCCCGATATCAGATCGGCTGTAATACGGGCGCTACCTGCGGCCATGGTCCATCCAAGTGTCCCATGGCCGGTATTCAGAAAAAGGTTATCTGCGCCACAAGGACCCATCAATGGTACGCTATCGGGTGTCTGGGGTCTGAGACCGCACCAGTATTGGGGCGAAACAGGGCGTTGGAGCGTCGGGAACAGGCGTTGAGTTTCAGTAACTAACAGCGATGCACGTTGAACATCTATCGCGACATCATATCCCGCCAGTTCGGCCATACCCGCAACTCTGAGATTTTCACCGAGGCGGCTGTACACCAGTTTTAACTCATCGTCGATCAAGCCCATGCCGGGGGCACCCTGATTTGCCTCAACCGGCAGCGTAACGGAGTAACCCTTGGCAGGATAGACAGGCAATGTAATGCCAACCGTTCTCATAAGTGCTGTTGAGTGGCAACCTGCCGACACGACCAGAGCATCCGCCGGAATTGATGATGATGTGGTTGCAACGCCTGTTACGCTCCCGTTGCGCTTGACGATACCACTGACGGTTTCATTAAACCTGAAGTTCACGCCGGCTGCTTCGCATACTTTGGCGAGATTCATGCAGAATTTGTGGGCATCACCACATTCATCTTCAGCGCAGTACACGGCACCACACAAATGGTTTCGGGCAGACACAAGCGCGGGTTCCAAATCAAGGCACTGGTCCACCGTAATTTCGTTTCTGGCGCACCCCAACTCGCGCACAAACGCAGCCTGGCGCTTCGCGTATTGGAAGGATAGCCTGTTTCTGTAGATATGCAGGATTCCGTTTTGCCGCAGGTCGTAGTTGAACGGGGCCCGGTTTCGCAGATGGGCGTATCGGTTGCGGCTGTAAAGGGCAAGTCGCAACATGCGTTCTGTGTTGATGTTTGCACGTTTTCGGGTGCAGTTCCCGAGTAGAGATGCACACCAGCGAATCGCTGTCATGTCCCAGCCTGGCGCCAGTCTAAGCGGGGCATCACTTTTACCGAACCAACGCACGATACGACGCAAGTTCTCCGGTGACGCCCATGCGTCTGTATGGCTTGCCGAGATTTGTCCACCGTTGGAAAAACTTGTTTCCAATCCTGGTCCCACTGCACGGTCAACCACAGTGACGGCATGGCCGTCCTGCGCCAGTTCATACGCAGTTGTAACGCCTACTATTCCTGCGCCGATGACAACGACATGCATATGAAGTGGATCCTGTTGCGTTATTTCGCGCGGATGTTAGGACGTGTTGTTTGCTAAGAAAATACCAGAGCGCGCTTTTTGCTTCGTCCGAGGGAGATTATACATAGGGAATGAGCATTTTGAGCGTCTCAGAGATGTATGAAGCTGATCGTCTGGCTGTAGAAGCGGGACGAAGTGGCGTTGAGTTAATGGATGCGGCCGGTCGTGCTGTGGCTGATACACTCATGACACGATGGGAAAACCGGCCTGTCATTATTCTGTGTGGTCCCGGAAACAATGGTGGCGATGGTTTCGTAGCGGCGCGTTACCTGGAACAATCAGGTTGGTCGATCCAGTTGTATATACTCGGGAGTATTGATCAGTATACGGGCGACGCCCTGCATCACGCTAAGGCGTGGCAAACCGAATCAACCGCCAAGGTACGTCCACTACAAACCCTGGCCATTCAGCCACACTGCATCGTCATCGATGCACTGTTCGGGGCAGGGTTGGCCCGCCCCATTAGCAACGAAATCGAAGAGCTGTTCACGAACATCACCAGTGCTGGATGCCCAGTGGTCGCCGTCGACCTACCGAGCGGCATATCCGGTGATAGTGGCGAAGTGATGGGCGCGGCATTACCGGCGGATATCACGGTAACATTTTTTCGGAAAAAATATGGACACCTCCTGTATCCGGGGGCCGGATACGCGGGTGAGGTCGTGATTGCGGATATTGGCATACCTGAAACCGCGATTGCGACTATCAACCCCGGCGTCCATGAAAACGCACCTGATTTGTGGGCTGATCACTACCCGGTTCCGGCGAATGATGGGCATAAATATTTACGCGGCCATGCCCTCATTCTTGGCGGTGAGACAATGACAGGTGCTGCACGACTGGCTGCGAGAGCGGCCCGGCGTATGGGGGCAGGGCTTTCCTCAATTGCAACACGACCATCATCGTTTGCGATCTACGCAACAGGCGATCCTGGAACCATCATCGAGCCTTTTAACGATTTAAAAAGTTTCCTGGAGCTGCTGGTCGATACCCGTAAAAACGCCGTACTGATCGGACCAGGTGCCGGCGTCTCGCCGGAGACACGTAACTTGGCATTGGCTGCATTGGGCTCCGGTAAATCCGTCGTTCTTGACGCTGATGGCCTGACCGTATTTCAGGACGACCCGCAGGCCCTGACAGGTGCCATTCAATATCCTTGCGTAATGACCCCGCACGAAGGGGAGTTCAAACGCCTGTTTGGTTATGAAGGCCACAAGATCGACCGCGCCCGCCAGGCGTCGCGGGATACTGGCGCGGTAGTGTTGTTGAAAGGGCCGGATACCGTTATCGCGTCACCGGACGACCGCGTCATCATCAATACGAATGCGGTGCCCGATCTGGCCACTGCCGGAGCCGGTGATGTGCTGGCGGGAATCATCGTCGCCTTGATGGCACAGAGCATGTCAGCATTCGATGCCGCGTCAGCAGGCACCTGGATACATGGTGCGGCATCGGCAAAGATTGGACCTGGCCTGGTTGCGGAAGACTTGTGTGAAGTATTACCGGAAATCATCACTTTTGTCCGTGCGATTCAATCCAGGGACTTGCGCCAAGACCGCGGCAGGACGATCTAATACATTCATTTCAGAAATCATCGACCTGAGCACGATTCATGATTCATGAGCAGACCAATAGTTTCCTTGATCGCACGTTGCTTCGTGCCCGTGTGGCGTGGAGTCGTATAGCGGGTGGTGAATACACTGAAGCTGCCGCGAGTCTACGGCCCAATCTTCCAGATGAGGACCACCGTCAACTTCGAACACAAATGAATGAGTGTCTGGAAAGCCGGGGGGGCGAGGTTTCGGCGCGGGCCAAGGCGGCAGCTTTGGGCCGTGTTTATCTGGCTCTGGATTCAACCGGACGAGAGTCTTTTCTACGTGTATTAGCGACCTCATTTGATGTCGACCATGATGCCGTACGTGAAACGGCATCCAAACTGAGTGAATTGAGTAATCCACAGGACGTGCAGATCACCGAGGGTAATTTGCGGCAATTGCTGGAACCACCAAGGCTCAAACTGCTGACTCAATTCAATGCCCTACCGGAAGGGGTGAAGTTCCTGGTGGATATGCGTGCAGATCTATTGTCTCTGAGCCAGAACGACGACACCCTGAAGGCGTTGGACCGTGACATCAAAGGACTGTTGTCGCGGTGGTTCGACGTGGAATTCCTCACGCTACAGAGAATCACTTGGGATGAATCATCCGCTGCATTGCTTGAGAAGTTGATTGCCTATGAAGCCGTTCATGCCATTCAGAGTTGGACAGATTTAAAGAACCGACTTGATTCTGATCGTCGATGTTTCGCTTTCTTTCATCCGCGGATGCCTGAAGAGCCATTGATCTTTGTCGAGGTTGCGCTCGTAAACGGCATGGCGTCAAATGTTCAGGACCTGTTGAATGAAGATGCGCCTGTGCTTAATCCCGCAGACGCAAATTCGGCAATATTTTATTCAATCTCCAATGCACAGAAAGGATTGGCTGGAATCAGTTTTGGGAATTTTCTGATCAAACGCGTCGTGCAGGAACTATCGTCAGAATTCCCCGGCATCAAGACATATGCTACGCTTTCTCCCATCCCCGGGTTTATGACGTGGCTGCACAAGGCCATTTCAGAGGGCGAAAGCAACTTGCTCACGAGCGCTGATCACAAAGCACTTAACGCCGTAAGTGCCACGAAACGGGGTGCAAAGGGTACGTTGAAGGAATTACTGTCCTCGTCGGAGTGGCTTGAAGATCCCGTCCTGTCGGAAGCGGTGAGGGAGCCGCTCATGGGAATTTGCGCGCGTTATCTTGCGCAATCAAAAACTGAACGGGGGACTGCGCGGGACCCTGTAGCGCATTTCCATCTAACTAACGGTGCGCGTATGGAGAGTCTGAACTGGATGGGGGATCGCGCCGAAAGCGGTATTACCCAGTCGGCTGGCATGATGATCAACTATCTCTACAAGGAAAGTAAGATTGAAGACAATCACGAGGCTTACAAGACGGATGGGACGATCGCCATGTCATCTTCGTTGCGCGCGTTGGTTCGGTCTTGAATCCATCAATACATTGCACTAGAAGACCCTTGAAAATCCTTTGTTGCGGCTGGTTTTGAGTGAATTGACAGTCCAGTCGAAATGTATAGAGTGGCGGCCCCGCGCTTGGGTAGGTTCGGTTGCGGGCGTGGTGGAATTGGTAGA
>JAJFID010000316.1 GCA_021775325.1 Rhodospirillales bacterium | reverse complement strand
GAACGCCAAGGATATGGTCGTGGCAATACGCCAGATGAACCATGGTGCAATTTTGGTGCATTTCGTGGTGAAAACAGAGGAAAAACAGGGATACAGCGGGAAAGTCAAATAAGGCTAAGCCCTTAATTTCATTATCTTCCTGTACCCGGCGTTATCCGTGGCTTTCCTATCCTTCGGTCTCTTAATCAGCGGGTCGTAGGTTCGAATCCTACACAGCCCACCATTTTCCGGATCATCCCTATAGTATATCGTCACGGTATTCCTGATGTGAATACAAGTGCGTGTAGCCTTTTCCAGATGTGGCAACCCTGGTCCGGTCGAAAATTCGCTTTTGGCCCTATTGCCTGTCCCAATCATTTGGAAATCTGACTGAACAGAGCTTGCACCTGTGATTTAGGCTCTTCAGGCGTGGCATTATGTGGTGTTGTGTGGTTTTTTGTGGCGTCGTGTGATTTTTTATGATTTCATGCAGCCGTCATCAAATTGTCGTTAAACCACGTGCGTTGGGGAATACGATGATTGGGACGTTGGATGGTCAATGAGTTTGACAGGAGAGAGGATTCAAACCTAGACTTTGGAGCCAACAAAGCAGTACGTGGCGTTTAAGTTGATTGTCAGGTGGCTACCGCACGGCAATCAATTATTGGACGTACAACAAAAACATAAGTGGCACGAAAACATATAGGGAGATTTTCAATGTTATTTAGACATGGCAAAGGCGTCTATGCAGGCGCTTTGGTTGCAATTGTTGCGGGGCTCGGTATGTCCCCGGCGACGGTGCAGGCTGCGGGTTGTCCCGCCGTCACCGTGGCAGATTCGATGGGCGTCGCTGCTGGCGCGTTTCCACAGCAGTATGAACTGGCAGAATTTGAAGCAGCCGCCGGCTGCACCATGAGTTTTTCCGAGAATCCGGATATCGCCAGCCTGAACGCCAGAATTGTTGGTAATGGTCCGCTGCCAGGCGTCGCCGACCGTTTGCCTGACGAGCCTTTGGTGGTCGCACCGTACGATTCTATCGGAAAATATGGCGGCACATTTGACATGATCTCCAACGCCACGGAAGCTGGCACCTCAGATCTGTTGTCTACGCGCCATGTAAACTTCGTGCGATTCTCTGATGATCTTCAGACCATTGTACCGAACGTTGCCAAAAGCTGGTCGTGGAATGATGACTTCACCCAGTTGACCTTTAACCTACGTAAAGGTCACAAGTGGTCCGATGGCGCACCGTTCACCGCCGACGATGTTGTATTCTGGTATCATAATCTGAACATGGATCCGAATATCATCGAAAAACCAAAGGATTACAATCTGGTCGGTGGCAAGCCCTGGACCGTTGAGGCACTCGATGAAACCACGGTTCGCATCACAACACCGGCTCCATACCCCGGATTGCTGGCTCACTTCGCCTCGCATTATGGTCAGGGTTTCCAGCCCAAGCATTTCCTGGGACAGTTCCATCCTGACATCAACCCGGATGCTGACAAGCTTGCGCAGGCTGCAGGCTTCGAGAAGGGATATGACGTCGTAAACTTCTATTACGGTCAGTCAGACTGGACCGACGTACCATCACCTATGTTACGCGATCCTTCCAAGATTCCTTCGCTGCCAGCCGCTATTCAACCATCGCTGGAATCTTACATCACTACTGCGGATACCACGGAAGGCCGTCACTATGTGGCCAACCCGTATTTCCATATGGTTGATACAACCGGTCAGCAGTTGCCTTACATGAACGAAAACGACGAGGTCTATATCAATGACCACGAAGTTCGTATTCTGAAGGCTATTAACGGCGAGTATGACTACAAGCTTCAGTCATTGTCGCTGCCGGACATGCCCATCCTTCTGGATAATGCTGAAAAAGGTGGTTACACCGCCGATCTGGCACCAGAGGTTGGCGCGCCAACTCTGTCCTTTAACGTGACTTCGTCTGATCTGGAAAAACGGAAAGTGTTTGGTGACCTGCGTTTCCGTCAGGCTATGTCTGTCGCAATCAACCGCGCAGAGATCAACCAGGTTGCCTTCTTTGATCTGGGTGAAGCAAAACAGTACATCGGTTTCAGCCCTCCGCCATCCTTCGTAGATCCAAAATGGCTGAGTTACTATGCACAGTTTGATCCTGATCTGGCTAACAAGCTGCTGGATGAAGTGGGCGTGGTTGACCAGGATGGTGACGGAAACCGTGATCTGCCTAATGGTGACGCGCTTGTCATCAACATGCAGTTCGCGACACAAGGTGTTGCAACCTCGGTTGTTGAACTGATCGCCCAGCATTGGACAAATGTTGGCGTCAAGACAACCAGCAAGGAAGTGACGCCGGATGAGTTCCGTTCCGCCCAGTCCGCCAACCAGCTTGATGTTACCATCTGGCGTAAGGGTCAGCCTCTGGCCATTGTCCTTGGTAACAGCGAGTTGTTCCTGCCACCGTTCGAGAACTATTTCGGTTCCCGCAACGGCATGCTGTGGGCTGAATATATCGACAGCGATGGTGCGGCTGGTGTGAAACCACCGGAATACGTCAACCAGCTGGTTGCTGATATTGCGGCATTCCAGTCAACCCCTGCTGGTACACCGGAATCCGATGCAATCGGTGCCCGCCTGGTTCAGAACATGACCGAGAACCTGATCTTTATCGGTACGGTTCTGGCACCTGCGCCATACTATCATCGCAATGCGGTCAAGAACTTTCCCAAGTTCAAGACCTCATCGTATGAGTACTACCGGACCTATCCGTACAGAGCCCATCAGTGGTATCTGGACGAATAGACCAAGATCGATAACAAAGACCTGCCGGGCGCTTCGGCGTCCGGCAGTTAATTTTTCTTTCGGATAAGAATTTCTTTCGGATAAGAAACAGGGTGACACAACCCCTGTCAGCCGAAAACGGGGGCTGGTTTTTCACGATGTTGCAATTTGGCCATTTCGTATTCATGCGCGCCGTCATGGCCGTTATCACGCTGTTGACGGTATCTTTCATAGTTTTCACTCTGATGGAGTTTGTTCCGTCCAATTGTGCCGAGCGTTATCTGGCTTTCAAGAATACCCAGGGCGGACAGATTTCAGTCGCCGACATTGAAGCCGAAGAACGCCGTATGGGGCTCGATAAGCCTTATGTTATTCGGTGGGGCACATGGGTCGGCAATGTGTTCTTCAAGGGTGACTTTGGCGAAAGCTGTATTCTTCGTGTTGGTATTAACCAACTGCTCGGTGAAAAATTCTGGATATCACTGGGCATCTGTCTGACGTCACTGCTCGTGGCCTATCTCATCGCTATACCGGCCGGTATAATCTCGGCGTCATCAAGTAACGTGGCCCTGAATAATTCGCTCCGTTTTTTCAGCTATCTGGGCTTGGCCATGCCCAACTTCCTGCTGGCGCTGATGATCATGCTGACCTCGACGGTGCTGTTTGGTGACAGTCTGACCGGATTGTTCAGCAAGGAATTCAGGGACGCGGCGTGGTCCTATGAACGGGTCAAGGACTTCCTGTCCCGGGCCTGGTTACCTATCTTTATTCTGGGGTGGTCGGCGACCGCATTTGCGCTGCAGACCGTGCGCGCATTGATGTCGGATGAAAACGGTAAACTGTATGTGACGGCGGCCCGTGCGCGTGGTCTGTCGGGCGCCAAATTGTTGTGGCGGTACCCGGCCCGTCATGCGCTTGGCCCTATCATCAACTCTCTGGGGTTCGATCTGAACCGAATTTTCAATGAATTGCCGATTGTTGCCCTGATCCTGGTCCTGACCGAAGCAGGGGCCTTATTGATCGAGGCTTTGGCCCGGTCCAATGACCAGCAATTGGCGGGAGCTATTATTTTCATGCTGACGGCGTCGATTGTGTTTCTCAACTTTATCACCGATATAATGCTGGCGATTATTGACCCTCGGGTCTGGCGCAGCATTACGGGCGGAGGTTGATCACATGACAGATGCAGTAACAGCGACGACGATGACCGACCAGGAAGCCCTTGCGGAGCAGAAACGCAAGGAAGCCTATTTTACGGCCAGCCAATTACAACTCATATGGGCGCGGTTCAAAAAGAATCGCTCGGCCATGTGGGGTGCCGGTGTCCTGATTGCGCTGGTTACAATGGGGTTGTTTGCACCATTTCTGTCGCCGAATGATCCGACCATTGCCGGACGTGACGAAACCTATCAGAACGGCGCACCTCAAATTCCCAAGTTCTGGGATGAAAACGGGTTTTCTGCCCGACCCTTCATCTACACCTACACACGCGAACGTTCCGCCGCGACCAATTTCCGTTGGGAAAGCACGGTCGACAGGGATGCCCGACGCTATGTGGAACTTTTTGTTCCGGGCTGGGAGTTTCATTTCATTGATATCAATCTGGACATGCCGGGCAAGACCTTCGACATCAAATTCCGGGCGTTCAAATCAACCACGCATCTGTTCGGTGTGGGGGAAGGCTATATCCATCTGTTTGGCACCGATGCGCCGGGCAAGGACATATTTTCGCGAACCCTGCATGCGATCTATACGTCGCTGGCAGTCGGCACCATCGGTGTGGTGATCAGCTTTATTCTCGCTCTTATTATAGGCGGGATATCGGGATACTTTGGTGGCAAGATCGATGGCGTCCTGCAGATGATCACCGATGCTGTGCGAACCGTCCCGGCAATTCCGCTGTTCATGGCCATGGCGGCGTTCGTTCCTGATGAATGGAGTTCGGAACTCCGGTTCTTCTTTATTTCCGTCATCCTGGGTTTGATCGGCTGGCCGACGTTGGCCAGGCGTGTGCGAACCCACTTGCTGACCGAACGGTCGCAGGAGTACGTACTGGCCGCCCAGCTTTGCGGTGCCAACGCCAGTCATGTTATTCGGCGACACCTGCTGCCCAGCTTTACCAGTTACATCATCGTCGATCTGGTGATTTCCTTCCCGTATATGGTGCTCAGCGAGACGGCGCTTAGTTTTATCGGGTTGGGACTGAAAGACCCGGTTAATTCTCTGGGTGTCATGTTGCAGAGTGTTACCAAGGCAGATGTATTGCTGAACTATCAATGGTATTTCATTCCGGTGGTTTTCTTTATGGCGCTGGTGTTGGCCTTTGTGTTTGTGGGCGACGGATTACGTGATGCTGCAGACCCTTACTCGGATCATAAATAATGAGTGAATCGCTAATCAAAGTCGAAAATCTGACTCTGCAGTTCAAGACCGACGAGGGTTTGATCACAGCAGTGGATGACGTATCCTTCGAGATTGCACCCGGCGAGGTCATGGGGCTGGTGGGCGAGTCGGGTTCAGGCAAATCGGTGACGGCCAAGTCGCTGATGAAACTGAACCCCGGCAACGCTGTATATTCACCGGAAAGCAAGATTACCCTGAGCACAGATGGTCGGGATATCGAGGTGCTCAGCCTGAACACCGCAAGCGATCTGAAAGTCGTACGCGGTGGTGCAATTTCCATGATTTTCCAGGAACCCATGGCCAGTTTTGCACCCGCCATTACCATTGGCGATCATATGGTCGAACAGCTCCTGCTGCACACGGACCTGAACAAAAAGGGCGCTGCTGATCTGTCCGTGGAAATGCTGGAGCGCGTGGGTATTTCCGAAGCCGGAAAACGTTTCAATCAGTACGCCTTCGAGCTGTCGGGCGGTATGCGCCAGCGCGCCATGATTGCCATGGCGCTGTCAACCAAGCCCAAGTTGCTGATCGCCGACGAACCGACAACCGCACTTGATGTAACCATTCAGGCCCAGGTTCTGGAACTTATGAAAGAACTGGTCGCCGAATTTGGTATGGGCATCATCTTCATTACCCACGATCTGGGCGTTGTCGCGCAGACGGTCGATAAGGTTGCTGTCATGTACCTGGGACGACTGGTCGAGCAGGGCCCTGTTCGCGAGGTCCTCCACCATCCGGCCCACCCGTACACGCAGGGACTCATGGATGCACTGCCCAAGCTGGAAGACCTTGATGCGCCATTGACTCCCGTCGCGGGCGATATCCCAAGCCCGCTGGAACGACCGAACGGGTGTGTTTTCCATACACGTTGCCCGAAGTACATTGCGGGTCGCTGCGACGCTGCAGAGCCTAAACCATTTGGTGTTTTCACGGATCACAATGTCTCTTGCTTTGTGGCTGAAGATCAGGGAGCACGGGTAGCATGAGCGACCATCCACTCATCTCGACTGAGGATCTTTCCGTCTCGTTTCCGCTTGGAAAAAGCCTGTTTGGTCCCCAGCAGTACATTCATGCTGTTGCAAAAATTACCCTGCAAATCCCCCGGGGCAGCTTTTTTGGGCTTGTTGGCGAATCCGGTTCGGGCAAGACCACATTTGGCCGCGCCCTGCTGAAGGCTGTACCCATTTCAAATGGACACGTGGAATACAATGACGACGAGGTTGATTATAATCTCGAGCACTTGACCAAGGCCGAATTGAAGGACTACCGGAAACGGGCCCAGTTGATATTCCAGGACCCGTATGCTGCTCTCAGCCCGCGCATGACGGTACGTGATATTATTGCCGAGCCGCTGGAGTTGATGGAACTGACCAGTTCGCGCGAGGAAACCGACGAAAAGGTTCGTGAGATTGCGGCCAAGTGCCGTCTGAATCTGGAACATCTGCGCCGGTTCCCCCATGCCTTTTCTGGCGGTCAGCGTCAGCGTATCTCCATCGCCCGGGCGCTGGTATCCACACCCAAGTTCGTGGTAGCTGACGAGTCCGTTGCGGCACTCGACGTGTCCATTCAGGCGGATGTGCTGAATCTGTTGAAAGAATTGCAGCGGGAACTGGGTCTGACCTATCTGTTTATCAGCCACGACCTGAGCGTAGTCGCTCACGTTTGTGATCAGGTTGCGGTCATGTATCTGGGGCGTTTGGTGGAAACGGCACCGACACGGGAGCTGTTTGCCGGGCCGAAACATCCCTACACAAGGGCGCTGTTGTCAGCAATCCCGTCCCTTGATCCGGATCACGTCAGCAAGGCGCAAAAACTGGAGGGCGAAATTCCCAGCCCTGCGTCACCACCACCCGGCTGCAAGTTCCACACCCGTTGTCCTTTTGCCATCGATATCTGCAAGACAGATGAACCGGTGCAGGAACACGTAACAGAGTCTCACACCATATCCTGCCATCGCTGGAAAGAGCTCGATTATTCGGATGCTGCTGAATAATTGTTTTCGTTTTTCATTGAGTATTAGGATGAGGCCATGAACGTCCTTTTTATTATGGTCGATCAGTGGCGTGGTGATTGCCTTTCGCTGCTTGGCCACCCCCATGTGCGTACACCTCATCTGGATGCCCTTGCCGCTGACGGCACGGCATTCAGGCGGCATTTTGGTCAGGCCAGCCCGTGCGGCCCGTCCCGGGCCAGCGTGCTCACCGGTATGTATCTGCATAATCACCGCTCGCTCCTGAACGGCACACCGTTGGATGCACGGCACACGAACGTCGCTCTGGAGGCCCGCGCGGTGGGGTATGATCCGGCTCTGTTCGGTTATACGGATGTCAGTCTCGATCCACGCCATTATGACATTGAACATGGATATGAAGGTGTGTTGCCCGGACTAAATCCGGTCTGCCACATAAACAGTTCCTGGGAACCCTGGTTCGCTGATCTGGCGTCCAAGGGATACGACATTCCAGCCAACCCACAAGACATGTTTCGTCCGCAGGCCAATTATCCCGGTGCAGACAATAAGGGGCCAACCTTTGCCCCGGCGCAATATACGGCAGAGGACAGTAACACGGCGTTTCTGGTGGACGAGACGATCAGGTACGTATCGGCAAACCAGGACACACCATGGTTTGCACATCTCTCGTTCATTTCACCCCACCCGCCGTTCATTGTGCCAGCACCCTATCACGATATGTATGACGCGGATGATATGGACGAACCACGTCGCCGGGAGACGCCGGAACTGGAATCTGAACAACACCCTTGGATCGATTATTTTGTGCACAATCAGGCTGGTTCCGGGTACTCCGTGGGTGTGGACTCAGCCGACAACCTGTCGCTGTCAGATCGTGATACCCGTCAGATAAAGGCGACTTACTTCGCTATGATCGCCGAAGTGGACGCTCAGATCGGTCGTCTTGTTAATCATCTGAAGGAGAGCGGTTCCTATGATGACACGCTCATCGTTTTCACCAGCGATCATGGCGAGCATCTTGGCGATCACTGGATGTATGCCAAGTACAGTTACTATCAGCAGACGTTTCATGTGCCCCTGATCATCCGCGATCCCACGTCCGCTGCGGATGCAGTGCGCGGTACTGTAGTTGATGCTTTTACCGAGAGCGTGGACATCATGCCGACCATTCTGGAAAGCATTGGCGCAACGCCGCCGCGTCAGTGTGACGGTCGATCGCTGCTGCCATTCTGTCGTGGAACTGGTCCCGCAGACTGGCGAGATGCATACCATGCGGCGTTTGACATGCGCGGGCCGGCTGAGGCCCTGGATGCGACCCCTCTTGGCCTGAAACCGGAAGACTGTGTTGTGCATGTTTTGTGTGACGAGAACTACAAGTACGTTCATTTTGCAACGTTGCCGCCTGTGCTGTTTGATCTGAAGAACGACCCGGACGAGTTCGAAAATCTGGCTGATCTGCCCGCATATCAGAACAAGATAATGGAATACAGGGGCAAGATGCTGTCGTGGCGCATGCAGCACGAGACCAGCGCCTTGACCAATATGCATCTGACCCAGGACGGGTTTGTGGAACTCACGCAGTGATCAGTAATGGAGCCATTTCAGCACCCTGATGTGGAGAACACATTTCTGAGTTACCCTGAGACCCTCAGGAAAAAACTTCTGCATATGCGCGAGTTAATCTTTCGCACCGCCGTGTGCATGGAAGGCGTGGGGGAAATCAAAGAGACCCTCAAATGGGGGCAGCCCAGTTATCTGACGCCGGTCACGCGAAGCGGAACGACCATACGGATCGATCAACTCAGATATGATCCGCGCCAGTACGGCATGTTCGTACATTGCCAGACGTCACTCTTGGCAACATACCAGGCACTGTATGGCGATACGCTCAATTATGAAGGCAAACGGTGCATCACATTTTCTGTCGATGACGATCCATCGGATGAAATCCTGCAGCACTGCATTGCTCTGGCGTTGACCTATCATCTTTGCAAACGACGTGATCGATTGCCGTTCTGACCATGTTCCCGGTATGACAGTATCATGACGCCCTCGCCCTTCAGTTAGGGCCGACGATGATTAACTCAAACTTATGCGGACGCGACCCGTGACGTCCGCCGTGCCCAGGCAAAGTGCCGAAATGCCACCAAACAGATACTGCGTAATCATGGGAGAATTCTCATGTTGACCTGATCCATGAAAGTTACTCTATAGTACCGGAACAGGTTCGGGTAATCTCTCCCCGGTGGCAAGGAAACACTATGAAAATTGCGGCAATCAATGTCTATCAGGTGGATCTTCCGTTGAAGGAAGGTCGTTACTCTTGGGCCAACGGCAAGTATGTGGAAGTTTTCGACTGCACGGTTGTGGAGATTGAAACAGACAGCAAAATCACGGGGTACGGTGAGGTTTGCCCGCTGGGGCCGTTTTACCTGCCTGCCTACGGCCCCGGTGTGCGAACCGGAGTCGGGGAACTGGCCCCGCACCTGCTCGGTGCAGACCCGGTTGAAATCAACAAGATCAATCACATCATGGATACAGCGTTGCTGGGTCACCCGTACGTCAAATCCGCCATCGATATGGCGTGCTGGGACATCCTGGGTAAGCATACGGGGCTTTCCGTATGTGATCTCATGGGCGGCAAGTTTGGTGAGTCCGTTGCATTGTACCGAGCCATCAGTCAGCAGGCACCCGACGCCATGGCCAAAAACATTGCCGGGTATCGTGACGAAGGTTACACAAAATTCCAACTCAAGGTCGGCGGCGACCCAGATGATGATATTGCCCGCATTCATGCGACGCGGGAAATCCTGGACCGGGGCGAAGTGCTTATAGCTGACGCCAATACGGGTTGGCTCATGCACGAAGCTGCCCGCGTCGTTGATGGCGTTGGCAAACTGGATGTCTATATCGAACAGCCATGCAAGAGTTACGAGGAATGTCTGACCATTCGCCGCCGAACCGCACGACCGTTTATTCTGGATGAGAATATCGATGGGCTGCAGCCGCTGTTGCGCGCCTATGGAGACGGGGCCATGGATGCGATTAACCTGAAAATTTCGAAAGTAGGCGGACTGAGCAAGGCCCGGCAAATTCGTGACCTGTGTGTATCCCTGGGTATAGCCATGACCATCGAGGACAGTTGGGGCGGCGATATCATCACGGCGGCCATCGCCAATCTGGCTCAGTCCACGCCGGAGCGACTTCGTTTTTCGGCCACGGATTTTAACAGCTATGTGACGGTTCAGACGGCGGCAGGATCACCCAAGCGGGATAATGGCTGTATGAGTGTTGTCAAAGGATCAATCGGACTTGGTATCGAGCCCGATTTTGACTCCCTGGGATCGCCCGTCGCCCAATACAGTTAAGAGTCCTCATGCGCCTCGGCGATGATGGATCGACCATGCTTGCCGCCCAGAGAAGACTCCTCGGGTTAGCGCGCGGGGTGAATGGTAAACCTGCGCTCTTCTCTCGAACCTTTTGCATTTAGTTACGAAAAATTCATAACGAAGTTATGTTAATACGTATTTCGAAGCTATTTAATATTGACATACGATTTAAGCAATTCATGATATACACAATTTCGAATAATGTAATATTTGCCAGTTGATTCATGAATGGATTTTCGGGCCTTGCAAAGGAGAAGGGCACCATGAGTTCGGTTTCTCTCAAAACACCTCACACGGGTTCCACCGGCAGATTTCGGGGATATCAGCAAGCACATACTGCTGATATCGACGAGGAAATTGCCCGGGTTGATCCTGGCACACCGTGTGGCGAGTATCTGCGTCGTTTCTGGCATCCGGTGCTGATGACCAGTGATCTGGGCGAGTTGCCTAAGGCTATCAAGATACTGGGTGAGGAACTGGTGCTGTTTCGATATGGCGATCGCAGCAATGACAGTATTGCTCTGGTCCACAAGTTCTGTCCACACCGGCGGGCGTCACTGGAGTATGGCAAATGCGAGGATCGTGGCATTCGTTGCTGTTATCACGGTTGGCTGTTTGCGCCGGATGGCGAAATCCTCGAAACACCCGCGGAAGAACCGGGAGAGGGTCCTGCCCGACAGGTGAGAGAGCGCACGCGCCTCGGTGCCTATCCGGTTATGGAGTTCAACGGTTTGATATTTGCCTATATGGGGCCGCCGGAAAACATGCCGGCGTTTCCCGTCTACGATGCGTTTGAGATTGAAGATATGGTGACGCGCCCCTATGCCATTTCATACGCCTGCAACTGGGTTCAGGTGCTCGATGCCATTATGGACCCCGTTCATACGACTTTCCTGCACAGCCAGAACAGCCGACCGCAGTTTTCTGACGGCATGGCGGAAATTGGCGTGCTGAAGTTTTATGAGCGCAATGATAACCATTTCCTGGGATCGTCCACACGCCGGGTCGGCGATAATGTGTGGGTTCGTCTGAACGAACTTATCCTGCCCAACTTTACGCAGGCGGGCGCCGCGTTTGCTGCGGACGGCACCGAACAGCGGTATTTCGGTCGTTCGGCTTTCACCCGCTGGGTTGTGCCGGTGGATGATGAGAACTCCATCGCGTTTGCGTGGGGTAATTTCGGCGACCGCTGCGATCCTCACGAATACAATACCAAGGAAGGCTGTGAGCTGATCGAACAGGGTGAGATCGTTGATCGGTCGCCTGAGGAAAAACAGCGTCGCCCGGCTGATTCCGAAGCCGTTGAGGGTATGGGCCCCATATCAACCCATATGGGCGAAAACCTCATGCCTACAGATCGCGGCATATCGCTCTATCGTCGACGTCTCCGGCGGCAGATCAGGGACCTCTCCGAGGGTAAAGCCCCGCCCCAGCCTGTCAGCCCGCAGGGCGCGTCCGTGCGGACTTACGGACAGGATACAGTTCTGACTTTCCCACTGTCGACTGACCACGATGATCAGGACTATCTGCTGAAAATTGGCACGGCGGTCATGGATATTCAGTTCGCTTATGAAGATCTGAACAACACAGAGCGGGATTCGATTATTATCGATAAACTGAAAGAGCTCGAAGCCAACGGTCTTGACTGATTTGGGCATCGACAGACAAGGGGTATATTCATGACCACCAGGGTTCATGTGAAAAATAACCGCTGGGCGGAAGGGTCCTTTCCCAATACGCCCGAAGGTGAAGAGGTCTTTACGATTACGCAGGCGCGTTTCGATCAAGCGCTCGCGGCGTTTCCCGATATCTGCGGGAAACTGGATGTGTTCATCGATTGGGATACGGACAATTTTGCTTCCTCCATGAAGGATGCAGAAATCTTGCTGACGTGGAACATGCCGACGGAAAACCTAAGTGCTGTTGCGCCAAACCTGAAATGGATTCACTGCATCGGCGCGGGTGTGGAACACATGTTACCCATGGACTGGTTGCCCGATAGCGTGACGCTGACCAACAACAAGGGCGTACACGGCGCCAAGGCCGCCGAATACGGCCTCATGAGTGTGCTCATGCTGCATAGCCACATGCCGGCTATTGTGACCAATCAACGGAATGTGGTTTACGATTCACGATACGCTTCACCCATTGCGGGTAAAACTCTGGTTGTCATTGGCACAGGCAGTCTCGGTGGATCGGCGGCAAAAAAAGTACACGAACTGGGTGTCCACGTCATTGGCGTGAACCGTCATGGCAAACCGGTGGATGGCTGTGACGAAGTGGTGACGACGGCGCAACTTGATGAAGTACTGCCGCGTGCGGACTATCTGCTGGCGGCGACACCCGATACGCCGGAAACCCGGGGCCTGCTGGACCGTCGGCGCTTTGATCTGATGAAATCCACCGCCGGTGTCATCAATATTGGTCGTGAAGCGGTCATGGATTATGACGCGCTGTGTGACAAACTGGAAGACGGCAGCTTGGCCGGTGCTATCCTAGATGTGTTTGATCCGGAGCCCATTGCGCCTGATTCCAGACTGTGGGCCACAAAAAACCTGATCATCACACCGCATGTATCGGCTGATGATGGTGATGCTTACGTGCCTATGACACTGGAGTTGTTTTTCCGCAATATGGCGCTTTACCTTTCCGGCGAATCGCTGCTCAATCCGGTACGACCAGAACTGGGATACTAAGGTACCGACATTATGAGCAGCAGTTTCAAGTCGCCGCATGTAGATGACCGGCGCGATTTCGGGCGATTGATTCGTCGTGTGGGTGAGGTCATGGCGAAACACCTGACCGAACGCCCTGACATGCCCGTGGATTCGTCGCTTCCACCTATGGAGTTGCGCCGGGAACTGGCGAGTATTCCGTTGGCTAAAAATGGTATGACAGCAGATGATATTTTGTCTCTGCTTGAAGACAAGGTCATGCCGTGGTCCATGCCGCCCAATCACCCCCGCTCATATGCATGGGTAAACACCTCTCCGGCACCTATTTCGATCCTGAGTGACGCCCTTGCCACAACCCTGAACAATGGTCTGGCCGACTACGATCATTCCGGGACCTACCTTATGTACAGCCTGGGCCGATGGTTGATGGAACTCAGTGGATTTGTGGATGCGACGGGCACGCCCAATGGTATGGCCATTTTGTTGGGGGGTGGTTCTGCTGCCAATCTGAACGGACTGACGGTGGCGCGTTACTGGGCGGCCAAGCGTGATGGCTGGGGCATCCGAGTGGAAGGCCTGCAGAATAATCGACCAGCGTTGATTTACTACGCGTCTGCCGAGGCGCACAGCTCGGTGCAGAAATGTGTGGAACAACTGGGCATAGGTACCGCCAATCTTCGTTCGATTGAAATGGATGCGGCATTTCGCATGCGGCCCGAAGCGCTGCGTGAGGCCATTGAAAAAGATCTGGCGGCAGGCCTGAGCCCGGCCTGCGTGGTGGCAGCCGTCGGCAGCACCAATGTGGCGGCTATTGATCCGCTGGATGACATCGCCGACATCTGCGAAGAATACAATCTATGGCTGCATGTGGACGGCGCTTACGGCGGTATCGTTGGCCTTGATCCCGCCTATACCGAGATGACCCGTGCCATGAGCAGGGTCAATTCCCTGACCCTTGATCCGCACAAGTGGCTGCAGGTTCCTCTGGACTGTGGTGCCCTGCTGGTGCGAGACCGGCAACTCAATCATGAGAACTACGCCCTGATACCGGACTATCTGCGCCCCGCCGGTACTGACGAGGGCAGTGTTCCCTGGCCGAGCGAGTACATGTTTGAACTGACATTCGGCGACCGCGCCCTGAAGACCTGGGCGGCAATTGCGCGGCTTGGGCGGGATGGCGTCCGAGACATGATCGTCAACTGTAACAATTTGGCCCGGATACTGGGCGAGGTTATTGGAGAGTCGGATGATCTGGAGCTATTGTCGCCCGTATCCGTTTCCACCGTCAATTTCCGTCATGTGCCCGTCGGGCCATCCCTGAGCGAGAGCGAACTGAACATCCTGAACCAGAACATATCCGACGCCATTGTCGACAGCGGCGAAGCCCATATCCCCACAACCAAGGTCCGGGGGGCGGTCTCATTACGGGCGTGTTTCCTGCACTATGAAAACTGTGAAGAGGACGTGCACCATCTGGTATCGTTGGTGCGGCGGTTCGCGGACTAGAAATTGGTTAGAAACTGATCAAAAACTGGGCGGTACCGTACACGAAACCATGACCACATCGGATTTTCCCATGACGCGGAACCGGTGCGGAATCTTGCCATTGAACCGGTATGCGTCGCCGGGGTGCAAAACGCGCCGCTGATCGCCGACGCTGATTTCAATTTTGCCTTCCAGGATAATCCCGGCCATTTCAGAATCTTCCGGAGTCTGTGTTTCGCCGGCATCGGTCCCGGCGGTGTACCGTTCCTGCTGAAATATGAACGCGCTGTCTTTTGAGGCATCGCCCACCTGCCAATAGGTCACTGGCCCTGTGGACACTTTGGTCAGGTCTTGACGGGTAAAAAACGCACGTTCACTGATACCCGGTTCAACATCCCAGAACTCGCTGATGGTCATGGGAAAAACACGCAGGATGCGAAGCAGCAGGCCCAGAGAAGGGTTCGTCTTGTCCATTTCAATGAGTGAAATGGCAGCGTTGCTCACACCGCTGAGTTTCGCCAGACGTCGTTGCGAGAAACCATAGGCCTTTCGAACACTGCGCAGTCGTTCACCGACGGATGTTTCGTTTTGCAATTTTCACTCTCAACATGTCAAATTGTTAAATATAGTTAACGTAATACAACATTAATCACATAATAACAATGAGTTGAATGATGAACTGTTAAATATTGTTGAAAAAATGCAATGACCCTATGATGATTTTACGCCCAACGGCCATTGTTTGGAGGTCTTTGAATGAATGCGTCGCAGCCGAGAAGATCAGGTGGTCGCAAGGCCCGGGTCAACTTGCGGTCTGAGGTGATTGCAGATTCACGCCAGGTGGTGCAGCCGGGCATGACGGGTGGTGCCTACAAACCGCTGTCCGATACGCAGATGGGGCGCATTCTGGAAACCGCGCTGGAGCTATTGGAAGAGGTGGGTATGGGACAGACAATCCCTGCGTTCCGTACTCAGGGTGAGGCCGCCGGGTGTCACATGGACGATAGCGGGCGTTTCCATATTCCACAGGCTCTAACCCGCAACATCATGGAAAATGTGGCCGCACGTGAGATTACCATTTGCGGATTTGATCCGGCTAATGATCTTAATATATCCGGTTCCCGGGTGCATTTCGGTACGGGTGGCGCGGCGGTGCACATGCTTGATCTGGACGCAAACGAGTTTGCCTTGTCGTCGCTGCTGGATCTTTATGATCTGGCCCGTATTGCCCATAATCTGGAGCATCTGCACTTCTTTTTGCGGCCCATCGTGGCCCGCGATATGGAGACCGCCCGCGAACTTGATATCAACACGGCCTACGCCGTCATGTCGGCGACGACCAAGCCCGTGGCCTCCAGTTTTTTTGACCCCGCCCACGTGTACGACGTGGCCGCCATGGGTGATATGATGTTGGGCGGCGAAGGCCGGTTCCGGGAACGACCGTTCCTGCACTGTGCCAATACCTTTGTTGTGCCACCACTGAGGTTCGCCGAAGAAAGCTGTGAATGTATGGTGGCACAGATCGATTGCGGCATGCCTATCATGCTGGTATCCGCCGGTCAGGCGGGTGCCACCAGTCCGGCGGCACTGGCCGGGTCGCTGGCGCAATCACTGGCGGAATGTCTGGCCGGACTGGTCATGGTCAACCTGATACGGCCCGGCCATCCGGTGACCATGGGCATGTGGCCGTTTGTGTCTGATCTGCGCACCGGGTCCATGTCTGGCGGTTCTGCTGAACAGGCGTTGCTGACCGCTTGCTCGGCTCAAATTATCAACTGGCTCGGTCTGCCAGCGGCCAACCCGGCGGGTATGACGGATTCCAAAGCACCTGATAATCAGGCCGGGTATGAAAAGGGAATTACTGTGAGCCTGACCGCGCAGGCCGGTTCCAACATGATCTACGAGTCTGCGTCCATGCTGGCCAGTATCCTGTCGTCTTCAAAAGAGGCCTTTGTTATCGACAACGATATGCTGGGCATGGTCAACCGGACGGTGAGAGGTGTCGAGGTTACAGACGAAACACTCTCAAAAGATGTCATTCGTGAGGCTGTCTCAGGCGTCGGGCATTTCCTCGGCAGTGAGCAGACCCTCGACCTCATGCAGACGGAATACCTGTATCCGCGTCTGGCGGACCGCACCAGCCCCAAGGAATGGGCCGAAAAGGGCAAACCAAACCTGCTGGAGAACGCCAAAATGCGCGTATCGGACATCCTGTCGGATTACTACCCCAGTCACATCCCCCTGTCCGTGCACAAAGATATCCAGCGCAACTTCCCCATCCGCCTGCCCATGGCAGAACTGGACGGTAGCAGCACGCGGTGGATCAGGAATTCCGGTTGATCAGTACCCCTGCGCCTGACCGTCCTTGCGGGGGTCGGACGCCCCGATCAAAACGCCGCGGTCGTGGTCGATGGCGATGATCTGGCCGCCGCCGTGGGGATGCTCCGCGGGGACTGTTTCATGGCCGCGATCGCGCAAGCCTTGCGCAACCTCGTCGCTGACGCCGCTTTCGATCTCCAGCGCGTCGCCGTCTTCTTCCCAGAATACGCGCGGATAATCCAGCGCTTCCTGCGGATCAAATCCGTGGTCGATCATATTGCTGAGCACCAGGGCCTGGCCCATAGGCTGGTAGGCACCACCCATGACACCAAAGGACCACGCCACGCGTCCGTCTTTTGTGGCCATGCCGGGGATGATGGTATGCAGCGGGCGTTTCGACGGACCAATGGCGTTGGGGTGGCCTTCTTCCACCACAAAACAGCCGCCCCGGTTCTGCAGGGCAATGCCGCTGTCCATGGTGACGATGCGCGAGCCGAAGGTATTGTAGACGGAGTTGATAAAAGACACGGCGCGCAGGTCGCGGTCGACGACGGTCAGATATACGGTATCTGAATGGGGGACCGGTGGCAGGTCGATGGCGCTGTTTCGGTGATCCGGATCAAATCCTTTCGCAAGTTCGCTGGCGTACTTATCTGACAGCAGCGCATCCACAGATACGGGCATGGTTGCGGGGTCCGATACGTAGGCATCACGCACGCTGTAGGCCAGTCTGGCACATTCGATCTCGGCATGTTGTCGAAGCGCGCTGTGCGAATCCAGCGATCGGGCATCAATTTTCTCGAGCAGGTTGAGCAGGATCAGTGCGGTTATGCCGACGCCGTTGGGTGGAATTTCGTGAATGTCATAACCGCCGTAGTTGGTGGAGACGGGCGTCACCCAGTCTGCTGATACCTGGGCCAGGTCTTCTTCACTCAGAAAACCGCCCAGATCCTGTACCGTACTGGCAATCTCGGCGGCGATGGGACCCGTATAGAGGGCGTCAGAACCTTTGTCGGCAATGGCCCGCATGGTTTTGGCCAGATTGGGAACAGCGTGCATGGAACCGACCGCAGGTGCCTTGCCGTCCTGCAGAAAGTTATGCAGAGCGCCAGCATTCTCCGCCATCTCGTCCTCGACGCCGGCCCAGTCACGTCCAACCCGGGGGGCGACAGGAAATCCGTTTTCAGCGTAGTCAATGGCATCACGCAGCAACCGGTCGAAGCCCATGGTGCCGTGCGCATTTAACAGGGTTTCCCAGCCCCTGACCGCGCCGGGCGCGGTGATGGCATGGACCGGATGATCATCCAACTTGGTGATGCCCTGTTCCAGATACCAGCCCAGGTTTGCGCCGGATGCGGAGCGGCCCGAACTGTTCAGCCCTGTCAGCGTGCCGTCCGGTTGAGCGACGATGGCAAAACAGTCGCCACCGATACCGGTGCTGCCCGGTTCAACCACACATAACATGGCGGACGCGGCGATGGCGGCGTCAACCGCGTTCCCGCCATCCTGCAACACGCGCAAGGCAGAGGACGACGCCAGTGCATGAGACGTGGCGACCATGCCTTCTGTCGCATACACAGGGGAACGACCGGGCAGATCAAAGGCTCTTGTCATGGCGGGCACCTGGCTGGGTTAGGCAAAAATAATTGCCCCATGAATCCAGAAATTTTCACTTTGCGCAAACCCTGTATGTGCGAGACTAGGGGCATGGAACATACACCATTGCACGCTCTTTTCGGCGTTCAGGTCCACGACGTGGATTTGCGGATCATCACGGCGGATGACGGGTACCCTGAAATCCGGGCATTATTTGAAGAACATTCTGTACTACTGTTCCGTGACCAGACGCTCAGTGAAGATGAGCAGATTAAGGTGGCACAGTTGTTTGGCCCCATTGAGGACCGTTCAAAGGGTGCTGACGGCCACGATCCGGTCATGTCCATGGTCAGCAATATTGATGACGATGGCGGTCTGGCTGACACGGAAAGCATGCACCTGAAACAGCTTCAGGCCAAACAGCTTTGGCATACGGACAGTACCTTCCTGCCTGTTCCCGCGCTGATCAATATTGCAGCGGCACGGGTGCTGCCATCCAGCGGTGGCGAGACCGAGTTTGTGTCAACCCGTGCGGCATGGTGCGAAATGCCGCCGGAATTGAAGCAACAGGCGGCGGGTAAGGTCTTCTGGCACAGTTATGCGCAGTCCCGGCGACAGATCGACCCAGAACTGGCAAAAGAAGACATCATTGCCATGTGGAATGATGAGGCATGGCGATCTACCTGGACTAATCCGGTATCAGGTGAAGAGGCGCTCTATATCGCGTCCCATGTGTTTGCGGTGGACGGTATGGAGCCGGTCGACGGTATGGCATTGGTTGCGGCACTAATCGAATTCGCCACACGGGACGGCACGGTGTACAGCCATCAATGGCGGCTCGGCGATGTGATTATCTGGGACGAACGCGCCACCCTGCATCGCGGCAGAGCATGGCCCTACGACGAGGCCCGCAGCCTGAGCAGTCTGTGCGTTACAGCCCGCGAATGCGACGGCCTCGACTCTGTCCGTCCTTAAGCATGGCAGGAAAATAGCGAATTCTGTAAATACTCTGTTGACCCGGTCCCCGGGACAGCCCCTATAAGTGTAGTGGTCAGCAGATAGTGAGGTGAAGCATGAGTTCGTCTGAACAATTCCTGAGCCCTTCCGAAGCCGTCGGAAAACTGGGCGTTTCAACCAAAGCCCTGCGCCTGTATGAACAGCGCGGATTGATTGTGCCCACCCGCACCGCTGCCGGCTGGCGCACCTATGGCCCCGGTGAAATGGTTCAAGCCACAGAAATTGTCGCCTTGCGTGCGTTAGGCCTCAGCCTCACCCAGGTCGCCCTGGTATTGAAAGGTGATCCAAGGTTTCTGGAGCCTGCTTTGGCCGCGCATCAGACGTCTCTTCAGGGCCAGATTCGGCAACTCACCCACACAGTCGAAAAGGTCCAGACTCTGCGGGCGGATATTGCCCAAGGTCAATCGCCTGATGTTGGCGAACTTGCCCGGATGCACCCAGCCATCGACATCAGCGTTTCATTTGATCTTCCGTGGCCGTGGGGCGGCGAAAAACTCGAGCTGCACGATGTTCGATCTCTGAACTACATTATCGGTCCTTTGTTTAGTGGCAAAACGCGGCTGGCACAAATGATTGCGGAGACACTGCCTGACGCTGTTTTCCTCGGGTTGGAACGTTTGCATGATGACGGTACAGAAGTATTGGGCCGATTAGACGAGAATCCGGATTTGAAATCGCGTGTGGATGCGGCCATGGACTGGCTCACGGGCGAAGGGGCGACAGATTGTCCCGCGCTTACCGTACTGATTGCCGAAATCGAGCACAAAAACTCAAGCATTCTCGTGATCGATATGGTCGAATCAGGGCTGGATCAGGCCACGCAGGAGGCATTGACGACATATTTGCGCCGCCGTGGACCTGACGCTCAACCGATCTTTGTATTAACGCGGTCCTGCGCCATCCTGGATCTGACCCTGGTCGGCGAAAACGAAAGCATCATCCTGTGCCCCGCCAACCATAGTACACCGACCCAGGTCGCACCCTATCAGGGCGCACCCGGTTATGAGGCCGTTGCCACATGCCTGGCTTCGCCCGAAGTCCGAGCCCGCACAGAAGGCGTCATAGCCTACAGACCCCAAGTCGCGTAGGGCTGTCTCTGATTTCCGGCAGAATATGCGTTGAGTAAGCTGAAATCATATGACACATGTCAATGAAATCGTCATATCGCATTACTATGATAGGGGTGTTTTGATGCGAGGAAACACGGGTTGAGGGTCTGGAGATGGCGATTATTGAGTGGACTGACAGATACAAAACAGGGGTTCCGGATATTGACCGGGAGCATAGGGAACTGTTTTCCCTGATTAACGATCTCCACGACAGGGTGCAAAGCGGCTCCGCCGAGACAGCGATAATCGCAACAATTGATGCGCTGATAGAGTATGTCCATTACCATTTTGCCCGTGAAGAGGCGTTGCTGGAGACATGCCATTACCCGGAAATCGAAAACCACATACAGCGGCATCGGAAACTGCAAACCCAGATCGAGACTTACAGAAAGTTCTACGTAGAGGAACCGGGCAACTTCCAGATAGATGATTTTATGGGGTTTTTGGCGAACTGGTTAGAGGGCCATATCCTCGAAACAGATATGGCTTATGTCCCTTCAGTCCGGACATTTGTCGATACCGTCTTTGACCCGCCCGGGTGATTCGTACCAACACCGTAACGCACCTTCCATTTGTATCGCACGGTTTCAGGTGGCGTTCGCCAGTGCTCTTCGCAGAATCAGAACCGAAGAATTCCTCAAACTACCGGTTTCCGGCTCGCCAAAACCAAATCGCCGGGCAAGCTTCATGGAAATATCGTGAGCCGGGCTGATCAGTGCCACGGTATGTGGGGCGTCAATATTCTGGTCTGCCCAGTTCAATGCAGCCTGTATGGCCTCGGTTGCCAGGCCTTGCCTTTGGGCCGGTGATTTTATCACCCAGCCGATTTCCGGCAGTCCTTCGATGGATGGGTTGATTTCGCGTTTCCAGTCAGCGAATCCCACTTCACCCAGAAACTCACGGGAAGTCCTGTCTTCGACGACCCAGTATCCATAGGGCAGCATCGCCAAGTGACCGACATACCGCAGCAGGCGTGTCCATGCCTCCGAACGGGATAGCGGTTCCGGCATGATATGTTCAATGACCGATGGATCAGCCCATAAGGCTGCAACGTCGGCAAAATCCGAATAGCCATGTGGGCGAAGCCGTATGCGACCGGTCTCAACAATTACAGATTTTGTTTCCATGTTTCCTAAACCCGACGGTGTTGCTATGGCTACATCATCTTGCACCGGACATCCGTTTACCAGGTATCTTCGATTGCTATAAAGGCGAAATGACCTGTATCGTTCTAACAGCGGGACAGTAACAAACAGGAGCCGCGTTGATGAGCCTTTATGACAAGCTGATGGGCCGTATCTGTGATGGTGAACGTATCCTGATTGATGGTGCCACGGGTACGGAAATCGAGCGGCGCGGTGTTCCGCAACTGGACAATGCCTGGAACGGCGGCGGTGCCAGGAGTCATCCCGACATCGTCCGCCAGGTGCACGAAGATTATATTCGTCACGGCGCGGAGATCGTTATCTCCAATACTTTTGCCACGTCGAAACACGCGTTACATGACGCAGGCGTGGAAGACCAGTTCGAGTTCCTCAATCGCCGGGGGGTGGAACTGGCGATTGAGGCACGTGATCGACTGGAGAAGCCGGATGTGCTGGTAGCCGGGGGTATATCTTACTGGTCATGGACAGGCAATCATCCGGACCTGGACACGCTTGGCGACAGTATCATCGAAGAGGCAGGGATCATGGCCCGGGCGGAGGCCGACCTGCTCATGCTGGAAATGATGGTCGACATAGACCGCATGGACGCCACCCTTGTCGCGGCGCAATCCTCAGGGTTGCCGGTGTGGGTGGGGCTCACATGCAAACCGGACGAATCAGGTGCCATGTGTCTGAGAAACGGCGATAGCCTGACCGAAGCACTTGCGTTATTGCGCGACCGGGAAGTTCCTCTTGTCAACATCATGCACACCGACGTCCACTACATCGATGCCTGCCTCGATGTGTTACAGGATCACTGGCGGGGTCCTGTCGGTGTTTATGCCCACACAGGCGGTTACGCCAATCACAAGTGGATGTTTGACGGCATTATTTCACCCGAAGGTTACGCGCTGGAGTCGGCACGGTGGCTGGACCGCGGTGTACAGGTCATCGGCGGGTGCTGCGGCATTCGTACGGAACACATTGCGGCACTGAAGGAGATCGTTTGAACTACCGATATGGACCGTTCTGAAGTTTTCTAGTTCAGGCAGTCGATATGCGATGCAGTGCGCGGCACGTGATGTCCGCGAATTTTTCGGCTTCCATGATCTGCGCCGCTTGCAACACCGCGTCGCTGACACCGGTCATGCACCGATGAGGCGCGTGCACTTGTTCGGCAGCGACAGCGGCACCCATCAACACTCTTGCAGTGAATATCAGCTGGCCGCGTTTGACGTCATGTTCTGTCTCGTTTTCCGTATCCGCCAGTTTTGAGTCTATGCGATGGAGCATGCCGTCAAGAATCGTACCCAAGTCAGCCAGGGAGGGGGTCGTTTCAAGTGTCGTGATTTCTTCAGCAGAGAACACAGCAGTTGGCATCAGGACTGCGGCCAACAATTCCCGGCAGACAAACTCTGTCGCCACTTTTGCCCGCACCTCTTCGTTTCCTTCAGTCGCGTCCGCCACCGCAGGTAACACGTCGAACAGGGCAGGTCGGAACCGTTCGTCAATTTCGGCATCCACGATGACCAGAAACCTAAGCGCCACGCTGCTCACACCAGACATCGATCCCGGTGTTCCCAAACGATCAGAGAAGACATACTGGGAGCCGGAAAGTTCTTCCAGGCGCTCCAGTACCGGACCTTTGGTCGATTCCCTGTCCCACAAGACATCGTCCAAGGTTTCCCCACATTCTTTGCGGTGGATACCAAAGAATCTTCGGAGCGTGTCACGGATAGTGATTGAACGATCTCCTCTACGCCGATGCCTTCGAATAGATGAGCAAGACGATAGCGCCGCTGTCCGTGCCACCGGTGTGGATGGCACCGGGCGCGCGGACAATAAAATCGCCGGGGCCGTAGGTGCGATACTCGTCATGAAATTCACCC
>JAJFID010000315.1 GCA_021775325.1 Rhodospirillales bacterium | reverse complement strand
GATGCCCAGGCGGCCTATGAATCACAGATGTCGCTTTGGGCTTGTGTGCTTGGTCACGTTAATCACGTCAATCATGGATTTGGTTGGCTGGAAGGTGGTTTGAGTGCTTCTTTCGAGAAGTTCGTTCTTGACGCTGAAATGATCCAGATGCTTGTGGAAACACTGACACCCATGAACATCTCCGAAGAAACGCTCGGATTTGGTGCTATCGAAGAGGTTGGGCCGGGCGGTCATTTCTTCGGTGCCGCGGACACCCTGACCCGTTATGACACGGCATTCTATGAACCCATGCTCAGCGATTGGCGGAATTTCGAAACCTGGGAGGAAGCCGGGTGCATGACTGCCACACAGCGGGCCAACGGTATTTGGAAGAGTTTGCTCGAAACCTATGAAGAACCACCCATGGAGTCTGCCATGAGGGCTGAACTGGAAGCATTCGTTGCGCGTCGAAAAAAAGAAATAGACAGCAGTAAATCCTGAGACAAAAACGGAAAGCCTTTGTATCCACAGGGGCTTCCGATCAATAAATCGATTCTCTCTTTGACTCCCTGTATAGGTCCATTAACCTGAGACCTAAGTAATAAGGCGCTTGTCCGGAAACCGGGAAATAATCGCATGAAATGCGTTCTGCGCCGGAATAACAGTTTACAGGGACCCCTGGGAGGTTGTTTTGAGCACAAAAAATCCATCCACACCGCGCGTTGCAGCAATTGTCGGCCCTTATTTGTCTGGTAAGACTTCGTTGCTGGAAAGCATGCTGGTCAACACCGGTGTTGTCCAGCGCAAGGGCAGTATTCGGGACGGCAACACCTTGGGCGATAGTTCCAAGGAAGCCCGGGACCGGGAGATGGGAACGGAGATCAACATCGTCTCAACCCAGTATCTCGATGACCAGTGGACGTTCCTGGATTGTCCGGGTTCTGTTGAATTGACTCAGGACGGTATCAACGCCATGGCGGTCGCCGACATCGCCGTTGTTGTGGCGGAGCCGGAGCCGGAAAAATCTGTCACCATTTCACCCATTCTCAAGTCGCTGGACGCCAATGGCGTTCCGCACATCATTTTCATCAACAAGATGGACCTGAGCGAAACCAGTGTTCGCGAAACGCTTGAGGCTCTTCAGGAGATATCGTCAAAACCGCTTGTCCTTCGTGAAATACCTATCCGTGAGGGCGAAGCCGTGGTCGGGCATGTGGATCTGGTCAGTGAGCGTGCATTTCGCTGGCAGGAGGGCAAACCGTCTGAACTCATACAGGTGCCTGATGGAACGATTGATCGGGAGCAGGGTGCTCGAACGGAGATGCTGGAGAGCCTTGCTGATTTCGACGATGCCTTGCTGGAAGAGTTGCTGGAGGACGTCGTCCCGTCCACTGACGAGGTGTATGCAAATTTAACCCGCGATCTGCAGGATAACTTGATCGTGCCTGTGTTCTTTGGTTCGGCTGAGCATGATAACGGTGTGGTCAGGCTACTGAAGGCTTTGCGCCATGAAACGGCAGAAGTGCAAGGTGCGGCTGATCGACTTGGTATTGACGCGAGTGTTACGTCTGCACAGGTTTTCAAGACCATGCATGCAGGCCAGATCGGCAAGCTGTCAATCGCGCGAGTCATGGGCGGAACCGTAACGGACGGTATGACCCTGAATGGCGAGCGTGTCAGCGGCGTTTATCACATGGTCGGTCAGAAAACCGAAAAGCTGCCCGCGGGCGCTGCGGGTGATGTTGTCGCGCTCGGTCGGATGGATTCCGTCAACACGGGTGATTTGCTCAGCGAAAGCGGCAATGCCAAGTGCGAACTGTGGCCGGATCCGTTAACGCCGCTTTTTTCCATGTCCGTTCACGCCGCTGATCGTGCGGACGAAGTGAAACTGTCTGCCAATCTTCTGAAAGTTGCCGATGAAGACGTATCGCTGTCTTTCGGGAACGATCCGGATACCGGTGAAATGCTGTTATGGGGTCAGGGTGAGATACATCTCAATATTGTGCTGGCGAGACTGACCAACCGATTTAACCTGGGGATCGCATCCTCCCGCCCACAGGTGCCCTACAAAGAAACAATTCAAAAACCCACGTCGCAGCATTCACGCCACAAAAAGCAATCTGGCGGTCACGGAGAGTTTGGCGACGTCCATATTGATATCAAACCGTTGCCTCGTGGCAGCGGGTTTGACTTCAGCAACACGGTAACAGGCGGTGCCGTTCCCCGGCAGTACATTCCGGCGGTCGAGGCTGGTGTAAAGGAATACCTGCCGAGGGGTCCACTTGGATTTTCCGTGGTCGACCTGGCTGTCACACTTACGGACGGGCAGCACCACGCTGTGGACAGCTCTGAAATGGCTTTCAAAAAAGCGGCACAACAGGCCATGCGCGAAGGTATGCCCAACTGCAGCCCGGTTCTGCTGGAACCCATATGTCTGGTGACGATATCCATGCCCGACGAGTTCACTTCGAACATTCAACGGCTGGTCAGCGGCCGTCGTGGGCATATTCTTGGATTTGATGCGAAGTTGGGCTGGTCTGGCTGGGACGAGGTTCAGGCCCACATACCTCAGGTCGAAATGCATGACATGATTATTGAGCTTCGGTCAATGACGCAGGGTGTCGGGACTTTTGCATGGGAGTTTGACCACTTGCAGGAATTATCAGGAAAGCTGGCTGACAATGTGGTCAGTGCACGACAGAAGGATATGAACTGATTGTTGGGGCAATGACATACTTGACCAGTATCAGTGTCATTTTGGCAATGATTTGGCAGCCCATGGCAATACGGCGCATGCCCCTTGCGTTGGTGATTTTGGTAATGGGTATCTCATACACCCATTCCGCGCAGGCGAACGATCCAACGATCAAGCTGTCCACGTTGAACTGGGAGCCCTACACAGGCAGTTCATTGCCTGAATTTGGTGCCGTGCCCTCTGTCGTCACGGCGGCTTTTGAAAATACGGGGAACTCCGTAGAGTACAAGACCTACTCCTGGAGGAGGGCAATTGCCGCGGCATGGCATGGCCGGGATGATATGCTGGGTTATTTCCCGGGCTATCACTGTCGCCACGATCCCGAAACATCGTTTCTGCAATCCGACCCGATCGGGCAGGCCCCTCTGGGATTTGTCTATCACAAACATAATGCCATGCGAAACTGGGAGAGTCTGGATGACCTTCGAGGCATGCGGATTGGCTATGTCACGGGATATGCCAGTACAGATGAGTTCGAGGCGATGGAATCGGCACGTGATTTCTGGGTGTTTCGGTCAATGAATGATCAGAGCAATCTGGAGAAGCTCATCAAAGGGCAACTGGATGCCGTACTGATAGATGGTTTGATCTTCCAATATCTGATGAGAATTGTCCCGATGCTTTCGGAGAACGCGGAGCTTCTGGTGTTCCACCCACAACACCTGGAATTAAAGGACCTTTTTGTGTGTTTCCGGGACGATGGCGAAGGCAGGAGAGTTCGGGATATGTTTAATACCGGACTGGAAACACTCGATAGTGAAGCGATCATGAATCAATATTTTCTCGACGCCTTTTCGACGGTTGACTAGGTGTCAGAACCTTGAGACTCCCAGCCTTCATATCACAACAACGGTCCTTGCAGGCAAAATTCCTGTCGATCATCTTGCCGCTGTTACTCATAACTCTGGTGATTGCAGTATCCATCATTGACGTTGTCAGCCGGCATAACGAGTCTCGCGCATTATCTGATAAACTTGGCGCACTGGTTGTTGCGCACGCTGCCGGTATTGCACCCTCAGTATGGATATTGGACCACGAACGCATATCACTGGTTCTCAAATCCGTTGTTGCGGACCCGGAGGTAGCCGGAGCGGCGATTATCGATGAGTTTGGTGAAACACTCGCCACGGAAGGGAACATGGAAACGCCGTCGGACCCCACTCTGCAACGTAGCGAGAACATTCGGTATCTCCCCAGTGGCTCGGACGAGGTAATCGGTGTGCTAACCATTACCATTACGGATGCGCTGGTTCAGGAGGCTCAACAGAAACGGCTCGTGACTGCGCTGGTCTTTGCCGCTTTTCTTGCATCGGCGGTTGTTTTGTCGGCACTGGTGGCCAATCGCTGGAGTGTTGGTATTCCGCTTCAGAGGCTGCTGGAAAGTATCCAGCACGAAGATCCTGAACACCGTCGCAAAAAGGTGGACTGGGATAGCAATGACGAACTTGGTGTCGTCATCAAAGCGTTTAATGACCACCAGCTTCGGCGTGAAACGTACGAGAAGGACTTACGCAGTGCGCGGGACAATCTGGAGCAGCGTGTACGCGAGCGCACAATCGAACTCGTGGTCGCACGCGACGAGGCTGAATTGGCAAAACGCAGCATGACCAACTTCCTGGCCAGCGTCAGCCATGAATTGCGGACGCCATTAAACGCGATCCTGGGCATGACGGAGGTCATGGTGCGAGGACAACTGGGGACCATCGAGAACGAGAAGCAGTTAGAGTATCTGAACGACGTTCATTACAGTGGTCAGTATCTTCTCAATCTGATCAATGACATCCTGGATTTGTCGAAAATCGAAGTGAACCAGATGGAGATCAATGACACAACGTTCGATCTGCGAGACGCCCTTGCCGACGCCATACGCCTGTGTGATTCGAGCGGACTAAGCGACAAGCCTGTGGTCACACTGGACAACCCGAATGACCCGGTTCTTATCAAGGCAGACCAGCGCCTTGTTACCCAGATCACCGTCAATCTGCTTTCCAATGCTATCAAATTTACACCAGCGGGTGGCGTGATCGCGGTTGGATCGTCTATCGATGAAGAGGGGCAATGTCATATCTTCGTTTCCGACACGGGGTGCGGAATTGAAAAGGTTCAACTGGAACACATCATCGACCCCTTTGTTCAGGGCAACGACCCCTATCTGCGCAATAGCGATGGCACTGGGCTTGGGCTCTCCCTGGTCAAGGCTATGGTCGAGTTGCATGATGGCTCCATCGCGTTGACCAGTACCGTCGGCGAAGGGACACGAGCCGAGGTCACATTACCAGCCGCCCGCGTGATCAGTTCCTGAAACAGAACAAAAAAACCCCTCTCAGATAAATCTGAGAGGGCGAGTTTAAACAGGGAGGCTTCACGTCTGGGAGACGAGGGAGCTTGGGAAAGCTCCCTGCACTCTAACAAGTTAGAGTGTGAAGGTATGCTGCAATGCAGCATCAACACTGTTGAATATAAGGAAACATGTCACGGTAGGGAAGCAGAATTTGTGCAATGCAGCTATGCGCCACACGCATAGCTAAGTGCGAATGCCCGTTCGCATTTCTTGCACCACAAAATCCCGAAAAACCCCGATGCGCGCCGAATTTCGAAGTTCGGTCGGATACACGAAGTAAACATCCAGGTTTGGTCCCCGAATTTCCGGAAGAATTTCAACCAGCGTTCCGACCTCGTTGCTCATATAATCCGGTATGGCACCAATGCCGATCCCGCTCTGAACCGCGCGAAAAATCCCATAGATACTGTTGACTTTCAGGACTGGTTTACGGGGGCCATCGCCCTTGGTTCTGCCAGCATCAAGCAGCCAGTTTAAATTCTCCACGGGCGGTGTGGCATCTTCGCCGTAAACGATCAGATCATGATCATCCAGATCCTCGGGTGTCAGGGGAATGCCGCGTTTTTTGAGGTATTCCGGCGTGGCGTAAACGTGGTATCCGATACTCATCAGGTGGCGCTGAATAAGATCGGGCTTCTTGGGTGGTTCGAGACGAATGGCCACGTCTGCTTCGCGCATGGACAGGTCCAGCTCAGTATCGGCCAGCACCATCGTAACTTCGATATCGGGATACATCGACACAAAATCAGCTATACGTGAGGTCAGCCACACCGAACCGAATGCGACGGTTGTGGTGATTTTCAAAGGGCCGACGGGCGTTTCCTTGGCCTCACTGATTTGCGACTCCACCATGTTCAGTTTGGCGAATACGTCATGGGCCGTGTTGTAGAGCAATTCACCCTGTTCCGTCAGGCGAAGCCCACGGGCGTGGCGATGAAACAAGGGCGCGCGCAGGCTGTCTTCCAGTGCACTGATCTGGCGACTTACTGCAGACTGGCTGAGGTGCAGGGTTTCGCCAGCATGGGTGAAACTGCCAGCATCCGCCACCGCATGAAATATGCGCAACTTGTCCCAGTCCATGACCTGGAAGTCTCCTGTTTATCAATTACGTCCAATTGCCGATGCCAGGACTGTAACCCGAGTTATTCCGCCGCCTGATCGGCGAGAGCTTCCTGATGGGCGATATGACGTTCCGCCTCAAGGGCGCTCATACAGCCCGTGCCCGCCGCCGTCACCGCCTGCCGATATATTTTGTCCTGCACATCGCCCGCCGCAAAAACACCCGCAATATTGGTTGCGGTACTGTCGGGTTTGGTAACGATATAACCCTCGTCATCAAGCGTGATCTGGCCGTCAAACAGGGCCGTATTGGGGGCGTGGCCAATAGCGATAAACACGCCATCCACTGCCAGTTCCGTAATCTCGCCCGTTTGCACGTTGCGCACCCGCGCCGCTGTCACGCCGGGCGGCATATCCTGACCGACGACCTCATCCAGTTCAGCGTTCCAGATGATGTCGATTTTTTCGTTCCTGAACAGGCGCTCCTGCATGATCTTCTCGGCGCGCAGTTCATCACGACGATGAATGAGGGTGACTTTGGACGCGAAGTTGGTCAGATACAGGGCTTCTTCCACTGCTGTGTTTCCGCCGCCGACAACACAAACCGGCTTGTCCCGATAGAAAAACCCGTCACACGTGGCACACGCGGAAACACCAAAACCAAGATACTTCTGCTCCGATTCCAACCCCAGCCAGCGCGCGGTGGCACCGGTGGCAATGACTACTGCGTCACCTGAGTAAACTGTTCTGCCATCGCCTACAGCTTCGAAAGGCCGCTTGGAGAAATCCACGCTGACGATGGTATCTTCAACCATGTCGGTGCCCACATGCTCAGCCTGTGCCTGCATCTGTTCCATGAGCCATGGGCCCTGAATGGTTTCAGCAAATCCGGGGTAATTTTCCACGTCCGTGGTGATGGTCATTTGTCCACCAGGTTGTAACCCTCTGACCAGACGCGGGCCCAAATTGGCCCGGGCACAGTAGATGGCTGCCGTGTATCCAGCGGCACCTGATCCGATGATCAGAACCTTGGAGTGAAGATGATCCGCCATTGTCAGGACTTTCCCTATATCAATCAACTACCAGTGTTTCGGCGGTCGCATATCTATCTGCCCCTAGCCAAACAGCGCGCCAATGGGGAGTCACCATAAGGTGCATGGAAACGGCTCGCAAGAGTGGGCAGTCGCCGTTTCAGGCATTCCCGGGGGATAAATCTGCGGATATTCCGCCATGGTACTGATATTGCGTGAAATCGGAGATTTTCAAGTACTTATACGCTTGGAAACCGAAACTCGATTTTGTAATATAATTACACAATTCGGGTATATAAATGTCATAAGATTTCACAGTTAGAAACGTATCCCCATGCAGCAACACAAACTTGACCGAATCGACCGCGTTATTCTGGAAAATCTGCAGAACGATGGTCGTATGACCAACGTGGAACTGGCGAACCGTGCCAGCATTTCAGCCCCACCCTGTCTGCGCCGGGTCCGCACCCTCGAACACGAGGGATACATCCACGGATACCACGCTGCCATTGATGCTGCCAAGTTGGGTTTTACGGAGATGTTTTTTGCACTCGTGGGCTTGTCCAGTCAGGCCCAGACTGTTCTGCAGACGTTCGAGCAATCGGTCAGCAGTTGGCCGGAGGTGCGGGAATGTCACATGATCCGCGGCGGCGGCGATTTCCTGCTGAAACTGGTGGCCCGTGACAAGGCCCACCGTGACGATCTGACCATGCGTCTGACCGCCAGTGACAACGTAGTCACCGTTTCGACCCTGGAGACCATCCGTACGGAAAAGGATGCCCCGGGCGTTCCCGTTGATCCGGATGAGCATGATTTCGGTGATTAACAGTTTTTCGGAATTGACCGGTGCAAGCGTCGCCTACTTGTAGGCAACCTCACAGACTTCATAGGATTTCTTACCGCCAGGCGTGGTGACTTCAACCACGTCACCGATGGTCTTGCCAACGAGGGCGCGGGCCAGCGGTGCCGTGATGGACAGGCGCATTTCTGCAATATCCGCCTCGTGAGCACCAACGATCTGGTAGGAAATTTCCTGGTCCCCATCTTCGTCATAGACAAGGACATGGGCACCAAAACGAACCGTGGAACCGGCGTGGCCGGACACGTCGACCACTTCGGCATGGGACACAACACCTTCAAGCAAGGCAATACGGGCTTCGATAAACCCCTGTTTCTCCCGGGCGGCGTGATACTCGGCGTTTTCCTTCAGGTCACCATGTTCACGGGCAACAGCAATAGCCTTGATAACAGCGGGCCGCTGTACGCTCTTGAGGTCCTTCAGTTCGACCTCAAGCCGGGCCAGACCCTCGGCTGTCATTGGCAATTTTTCCATAACGTCTCTCCCACCCTTGCAGGTGTATCCTTGGCTAAATCAATCTAGTCCGGAAATGTGTTCTAGAACTCAGCTTCAAAATACGACTGTAGCGGCGCAACTTCAAGACCGCCGTCAACCAGAGCCTCGATTGCCGAGGCTGCAGCCTTGGCTGCTGTTATGGTCGTATAGTAGGCCACATTGTGCATGAGCGAGTTTCGGCGGATTGAGAAACTGTCCGCAATCGCCTGCGCGCCCTCGGTTGTATTGACGACCATCTGCACATCGCCGTTAATGATCGAATCCACACAATGGGGCCTGCCTTCCAGAACTTTGTTGACCAGCGTCACATCAAGCCCCTGTTCCGTCAGATAGACCTGCGTGCCCCGCGTCGCGATCAGTTTGAATCCCAGACGGGACAGGTGCTGCGCCACAAGCAGCGCATCCGGCTTGTCCCGATCACGAACCGAGATGAACACTGTGCCGTCCTGCGCCAGTTCCATGCCAGCGCCGAGTTGAGATTTGGCAAAAGCGCTGGGGAAGTCACGATCGATTCCCATGACCTCGCCCGTGGATTTCATTTCCGGGCCCAGAATAATGTCGACGCCGGGAAAGCGTTTGAACGGGAACACGGCTTCCTTGACCGCTGTGTGTTTATGCACGGGCCGTTCCGGCAGGTCGAAATCCACCAGTTTTTCACCGGCCATGATTCGTGACGCGATCTTGGCCACGGGAATGCCGGTGGCCTTGGCCACAAACGGCACCGTGCGGCTGCCGCGCGGATTGACTTCCAACAAATAGATATCATCGCCCTTGATGGCAAACTGGATGTTCATCAAACCAACCACACCAAGCGCGTGGGCCAGGGCATGGGTCTGACGGCGCAATTCGTCCTGTACCTCATCGCTCAGACTGTGCGGGGGCAGGGAACAGGCCGAGTCACCGGAGTGAATACCTGCTTCTTCGATGTGTTCCATGATCCCGGCCACAAACACGTCCGTACCATCGCAAATCGCATCCACATCAACTTCGATAGCGGCCTGCAGGTACGAATCCAGGAGCACGGGACTGTCACCGGAGACCTGAACGGCAGTCTGCATGTATCGCAGCAAGCTGGCATTATCGTGCACGATTTCCATGGCCCGCCCGCCCAGTACATAGGATGGGCGAACCACAAGCGGATAGCCGATTTTCTCAGCTACACTGACAGCTTCGTCCACGGATCGGGCAATACCGTTGGCCGGTTGTTTCAGATCGAGATCCTGCAACAGGGTCTGGAACCGCTCCCGGTCTTCGGCCAGATCGATGGCGTCGGGTGATGTGCCGAGGATGGGAATGTCTGCGTTTTCCAGCGCCTGGGACAGCTTTAGCGGAGTCTGACCGCCCAGTTGTACGATTACACCAAGCACATCGCCATTCTGCTGTTCGGTGCGGATCAACTCGATCACGTCTTCGTCGGTCAGAGGCTCGAAATAAAGCCGGTCGGATGTGTCGTAATCCGTCGACACGGTTTCCGGGTTACAGTTGACCATGATGGTCTCGTATCCTGCTTCCGACAGGGCATAGGCCGCGTGCACACAGCAGTAGTCGAACTCGATGCCCTGTCCGATGCGGTTCGGGCCACCACCCAGAATGACGATCTTGTGCCGGTCGCTGGGGTCCGCCTCGTCTTCGGCGGGCGTAATGCCGTCGCCTTCATAGGTGGAGTACATATAGGATGTGGAGGTGGGGAATTCTCCGGCGCAGGTATCCACCCGTTTGTAGACCGGGCGCACGCCCACGTTACGCCGGGCATCGGCAACAGCCGCCGCCGTGGTACCGGCAAGCTCCGCCACTCTGGCGTCCGAGAATCCCATGCGTTTGAGCCGCATCCAGCCTACGCCATCAGTCGGCAGGCCGGATTTCCTGACGGTGTTTTCGGCGGCAACAATGCCGGCGATCTGGTCGATGAACCATGAATCGTACTTGCTGGCGGCCTGAACCACGTCGGCGGGCAGGCCCATGCGAAGCGCCTGGGCAATGACCAGAATGCGGTCCGGGCGGGGCTGTGACAGGGCCGCGCGCAACACATCCACATCGGCACCAGAGGTTCCCAGATCGCTCCCTTTGATGTCGACCTCGTTGAATCCGGTCAGGCCGGTTTCCATGGACCGCAGACCCTTTTGCATGCTTTCCTGGAATGACCGGCCAATGGCCATGGCCTCGCCTACGGACTTCATGGCCGTGGTCAGCATGGGGTCAGCACCAGGAAATTTCTCGAACGTGAAGCGCGGGATTTTTGTCACGACGTAATCGATGGTCGGCTCAAAGCTGGCGGGCGTCTGTCCGCCGGTTATGTCGTTGTCCAGTTCATCCAGTGTGTAGCCCACGGCCAGCTTGGCGGCCACTTTGGCGATGGGGAATCCTGTTGCCTTGGATGCCAGAGCCGACGAGCGCGATACACGCGGGTTCATTTCAATGACGATCATCTCGCCATTTTCAGGATTCACGGCGAACTGAACGTTGGAGCCACCCGTATCCACGCCGATCTCGCGCAGCACCGCCAGCGAGGCGTCGCGCATGATCTGGTATTCCTTGTCGGTCAGGGTCAGGGCCGGCGCGACCGTGATGGAGTCCCCCGTATGCACGCCCATGGGGTCCACGTTCTCAATGGAACATATAATGATACAGTTGTCCGCACGGTCGCGGACGACCTCCATCTCGTATTCTTTCCAGCCCAGTACGGATTGTTCCACGAGTACTTGCGTCGTTGGTGACGCATCCAGACCACCGCGCACGATGGCATCGTATTCATCGGCATTATAGGCGATACCGCCGCCGATGCCGCCCATGGTAAAGGACGGCCGGATGATCAGCGGCAGGCCGATTTCCACCATGGCGGATGCCGCTTCATCCATGTTGTGGACCATGGCGCTGCGTGGGGTATTGAGGCCGATGACACCCATGGCGTCACGGAACTGTTCCCGGTCCTCCGCCTTGGCGATAACACGGGCGTCGGCACCGATCAGCTCGCAGCCATACTTCTCCAGCACACCGTTTTCATGCAGCGCGATGCCTGTATTCAGACCGGTCTGTCCGCCCATGGTGGGCAGCACCGCGTCGGGGCGTTCCTTGGCGATGATCTTCTCGACGGTTTCCGGCGTGATGGGCTCAATATAGGTGGCGTCCGCCGTGGCCGGGTCGGTCATGATGGTGGCGGGATTGGAATTCACCAGAATAACCCGATAGCCCTCTTCACGCAGGGCATGACAGGCCTGCGTCCCCGAATAATCAAACTCACACGCCTGTCCGATAACGATGGGGCCTGCACCGATGATGAGGATGGATTTGATGTCTGTTCTTTTAGGCACTAGACAGCTTCTTCCATCAACTCAACAAACCGCTGGAACAGATAGTGGCTGTCGTGGGGGCCGGGGGAGGCTTCGGGGTGGTACTGCACGCTGAATACGGGTTTGCCGTCCAGCTTGAGACCTTCCAGCGTGCCGTCAAACAGCGACGTGTGGGTCATCATGGCGTCGTCGGGCAGGGAATTGATATCGACGCAGAAACCGTGGTTCTGGCTGGTGATTTCAACGCGACCGGTCTCCAGGTCCTTGACCGGCTGGTTGGCGCCACGGTGGCCCATGTGCATCTTGTACGTGCTCGCGCCCACGGCCAGAGCCAGAATCTGGTGGCCCAGACAGATACCAAACAGCGGCGTGCCCGCGTCGATGACACCCTGGACCATGGGCACCGCGTACTCGCCGGTTGCCGCCGGGTCGCCGGGGCCGTTGGACAGGAATACGCCGTCGGGTTTCCGTTCCAGAATTTCCTCCGCCGTGACCGACGCGGGCACCACGGTTACCCGGCACCCGGCTGAGGCCAGACACCGCAGGATGTTCTGCTTGGCACCAAAATCCACCGCGACCACGTGAAAACGGGGTTCCGACTGAACCCCGTGTCCGTGTGCCAGTGACCATTCGGTCTGGTCCCATTCATAAGCCTGCGTGCACGACACCTCTTTCGCCAGATCCATACCTTCCAGACCGGCAAATTCGGCGGCCTGCTGTTGCAGGGCGGCGAGGTCGAGTGTCTCACCTGCGCCGGGCGCGTAGGCGATGACCCCGCTGGGCGCGCCCTGATCGCGGATCAGGCGCGTGATACGCCGGGTGTCCACGCCGGTCAGCGCCGTCAGATCATGGGACTTGAGCCATTCATCCAGATGTCTGGCTGCGCGCCAGTTGGCCGGGTCGGTGATGTCCATACGCATGATCGCACCACGCGCCGCCGGGGTGATGGTTTCCACGTCTTCCGGGTTGGTGCCCACGTTACCAATATGGGGAAAGGTGAAATTGATGATCTGGCCCGCATAGCTGGGATCGGTGAGGATCTCCTGATAACCGGTCATTGAGGTATTGAAGCAGATCTCGGCTGCCGCACTGCCTGCAGCACCCGCACCATGGCCCCAGATTGCCGTACCGTCGGCAAGAACCAACACCGCGTCAGCTTCGGGGGGACGTGCGTCCACCGAAGCCACTCGGGGCATTTCGGTCGTATCTGTCATTATTGTCGTGCCTTGGTACGAGGGGCTAAATTTTCGTCAACCCCGACCAACGGCCGCAGAAAACTGCTTGGGGCTGTTGAGAGGCCGTTGTAAGCAAAGAACGCGCCAAGGTCAAGCGTCGAGCAAGAAAAATAATCGTGTGTTTTCAATGGGTTAATAGAAAATAGGCGGTTGCCTTTTGTGGATCATTGCGTTAGTGTTCGCCCCTTCCGGCAAAGACCGGGAATCACCACGGAGTCGTCGATGCTTCGAGACCAGATCAACGCCACCCTGAAGGATGCCATGAAGGCCAAGGAGAGTGCCAACGTGGGCACGCTGCGTCTGATTCTGGCGGCCCTGAAAGACCGTGATATTGCGGCCCGCAGCACAGGCAACTGTGACGGGATCAGCGAAGACGAAGTTCTGGGTTTGCTGCAATCCATGATCAAACAGCGCCGCGATTCCATCGAAATGTATACGCAAGGCAATCGCCCCGAACTGGCCGAAGCCGAACAGGCGGAAATCGCCATTATCGAACAATTCCTGCCCCAGCAGATGGACGATTCCCAGATTGCCGCCGCCGTTGACGCAGCCATCGCCAGCAGCAACGCCACCAGCATCAAGGACATGGGCAAGGTCATGGGTGCCCTGAAAGGCGCGCACGCGGGCCAGATGGACTTTGGCAAAGCCAGCCAGGTCGTCAAAGAAAAGCTGGCCTGATCGAAGCCCCTGCCATGGGACAGCATCCGGGCGTCATCGAAGACAGACTTTCAGATTTCCTGTGCGCCGTTCGCCATGCGCTGGACTATGCCATTATGCCCGATCCGGACACTCGCGTTGCGGTCCGGGAGATTCTTCGGAAACTGCCCGCGCGCACCACCGTCGGCCAGACGCCGGAGCCGGGGCGCAATGCCGCCTGCGCCACATTTGAATCTGCACTGCTGGCGGCCGAGAACGGTCCGGCCCTGACCGCAAACGTGGCAAAAGCCTTACGGGTTCTGGAGCCTCATCTGAAATGGATTCAGAATCCCAATTACAATGCCCGCAATCAGGGGGCTCTGTTCAAGGCCGGTCAGACGTTTGTGGCACCGCTGGGACCCTCCGATTTTGGCGGCCTTGTGGACGCCGGTGACGTTCTGTTGAGCGCCATGTTGATGGCACCCGGTGTGCATTATAAAGAGCACCACCATGCCGCGCCGGAACTCTACGTTATTCTGGCTGGCGATTCCATGTGGCGACGTGGCGGTGAGCCGTGGAAACGACACGGGGCAGGGGCCCTGATCCATCACGCGTCGCGGCAGGTTCATACCACTCAGTCAGGTGCCGAGCCGATGCTAAGTCTGGCGATCTGGTACAGGGATACGGCGTCTCACGCCACTGTAGTGTGATACGGGGTTTGATGCTGCGGGCCTGTGGACAGAAATGTGGATACGTGGGAACAAATATAGCGCGTTTCTGAGGCGATCTACCTATATAACAACACAGGTTCGAACCTTTACAGACGGCGGCGCGACGTGACGCGTTTCGCCAGGGATTTTTGATGGCTTTTCCGGCGCAGTTTCTGGATGAATTGCGGGCTCGCAGCAGCCTGCCCGAGGTCATCGGGCGGCGCGTGCAGTTGCGCAAAAAGGGGCGTGAATGGGAAGGCCTGTGCCCTTTTCACAAAGAGAAAACACCATCGTTCACAGTCAATGACGAAAAAGGATTCTATCACTGTTTCGGCTGCGGTGAGCACGGCAGCGTGTTTGACTTTGTTATGAAAACAGACGGTCTGAGTTTCCCGGAAACGGTGGAGCGGCTGGCCACGGATGCCGGTATGCAGGTGCCCCAGGACACGCCGGAAGAACGTCACCGCGCGGAACGCCGACAGAGTCTGCAGGATGTGTGCGAAAGCGCATGCGTGTGGTACGAGCGCAATCTTCGTATGCCGGAAGGCAAGCGGGCGCTGGAGTATCTTCGTGAACGGGGCCTGAGTGACGACATTATTACCAGGTTCCGTCTTGGTTTTGCACCCAATGGCCGCAATATGCTGAAAGCCGCCATGGCCCGCGAAAATGTGCCCGAAGGTTTGCTGGTCGAAACAGGCATGTTGATCCAGCCACCCAACGACCGGGGGGGTGATGATCGTGGTGAAGGCCAGCGTGATTCCTATGACCGGTTCCGGGGCCGGGTCATGTTCCCGATCATGGATCGCCGGGGCCAGGTCATCGCCTTTGGTGGTCGTATCCTGGGCGATGGCGAGCCCAAGTATCTGAATTCGCCGGAAACACCGATCTTTCACAAGGGCAACGTGCTGTACGGCCTCGACCATGCCCTGTCCATGGCCCATAAATCCGGTCAGATGATCGTTACCGAAGGTTATATGGACGTGATTGCACTGTATATGGCGGGGTTTGAGAACGCGGTGGCTCCGCTGGGCACGGCCCTGACCGAGGGCCATCTGTCGGCATTATGGCGGGTGGTGAAAGAGCCTGTGTTGTGTTTCGATGGTGACAATGCGGGCCAGCGCGCGGCCACCAGAGCCGCAGAACGCGCCCTGCCGCAGCTTAAATCAGGTTTTGGCATCCGTTTTGCCGAACTGCCGCAGGGGGACGATCCGGATACGCTGGTGCGCACGCGCGGCAGGCAGGCCATGCAGGGCGTGCTTGACGCCGCACTGCCCTTGTCCGAGGTGTTATGGCGCATGGAATCGGGCGGCACGATGCCCCGTACGCCGGAAAGCCGGGCAGCCCTTCAGCAATCCCTGGGTGCGCATGCCAATCGTATTGAAGACCCCACAGTTCGGGGTCACTTTCTGAAGGCGTTCAAGGACCGCATCTGGCAGAGCGGTGCGACAAAAACGCGACAAAAATCCCGTTATGGTAATGCCAGCCCGGCTTACCAGACCATTACCGGGGTGGATCATCGTACCAGACAGTCGGATTCCACTGTCCGCTGCCTGAAAATCTTGCTGGCAACACTGATCGCTCACCCGTCATTGTATGATCAGGTCGGTGAACGGCTGGGCAGTCTGGATTTCAGTAATTTAGGGCAAAAGCTTGACAATCTGCGTCAACAGGCTTTAAAGACCCTCGCTGCAGAATCTGGCCTTGATTATCGGGGACTTGCCAACCATCTAAATGGTACAGGCTTCGCCGATGCGCTTGATGCGCTAGAAAATGACCACGATCTCGGCGACGTGTTTTTTGTTCGGACGGATGCTGAACCGGCAGCCGCCCTGTGCGGATGGGAAGAAGCATACGGGCTGATGCAGGGCAAGGATCTGGACTTTGAGATTCGAGAAGCCGAAAGACTGTTGGCGGAAGATCCGACAACAGAGAATTTTCAGCGGCTTCAGTCGCTAAAGAGACAGGAATTTGAGACATCCGCCGGTGAACTGGCAGATGTCTGAAACGAGACCGAGGAATACAGAATTGGCAAAAGCAGCAACCGCAGCACAACCCGCTCGTGAAGAACAGCCCGACAGCCCCTTGCTGGATACACTTGGTGCGTCCGTCAAGAAGATGGTCGCCAAGGGCAAGGAACTGGGGTTCGTCACCTATGATGAACTGAACGAGGCGTTGCCACCGGACGAGGTTTCATCCGAGCAGATCGAAGACACCATGGCCATGCTGTCCGAGATGGGCATCAATGTGGTGGACAACGAGGAAACCGAGGACGCGGCGGCCAAAGACACGGAAGCCAAGGAAGAAAAAACCACAGCAGGCAATGTGGATGAATCTGATCTGGGTCGTACGGATGATCCGGTCCGCATGTATCTGCGCGAGATGGGCTCTGTCGAGCTGTTGTCACGCGAAGGTGAAATTGCCATTGCCAAGCGCATTGAAGCTGGCCGTGAAATGATGATTGGCGGGCTAATGGAAAGCCCCTTATCCATTCAGGCCATTGTCGAATGGCACGACGCGCTGGTGGACGAACGCATGCTGTTGCGCGACATCATCGATCTGGAAGCCACCTATGGCGGCAAACCCAATGGTGAAGTCGAAGGCGGCGAAAATTCTGAAAACGCTGAAAATGCTGAACAAAGTGAATCCGGCACCGTTGTTGTCGAGGCTCCGGCTTTGCCGACCCCGGTCGTAGAAGCCCCCAAGGAAGTCAAAAAGCCTGCCAATGACGACGGCGAAAAAAAGGAAGAAGGCGGCGAGGGTGGTGAAGGCGCAGAAGGCGCAGAAGGCGCAGAAGGTGGTGAAGGTGGCGGAAGCAGTGATGACGAGGACGACGGCGACGAAGTGAACATGTCGCTTGCCGTACTGGAAGCCAAACTGACGCCACAGGTTGTTGAAACGTTCGAGCTGATTACCAAGACCTACAAACGGCTGCACCGGGCCCAGGACAAGCGCCTGGATATTCTGCAGGCCGGTGGAGCCGTTAAACCGGCGGCTGAAAAGCGGTATGAAAAGCTGCGGCATGAACTCATCGAGATGATGGAAGGCGTGCATCTGAACAATCTGCGTATCGAGCAGTTGATCGAGCAGCTTTACAATCTGAACCGTCAGTTGCTGAGCCTGGAAGGCAAGCTGCTGCGCCTCGCTACGTCATGCCGGGTCAAGCGCGAGGACTTCCTCGAACAGTACTTCGGTCACGAACTGGATCCAGGCTGGCTGGAACGTGTTGCTGACAACAGCAAGGCCTGGGAGAAGTTCGCGTCGAAGTCAAAAAAAGATATCGAATCCATTCGCGAGACCATTGGTGACGTGTCCCAGAAATCGGGCCTGCCTATCAAGGAATTCCGACGTGTTGTGGGTGTGGTTCAAAAAGGCGAGCGCGAAGCCGCCAAGGCCAAGAAGGAAATGATCGAGGCCAACCTGCGTCTGGTTATCTCTATCGCCAAAAAGTACACCAACCGTGGCCTGCAGTTCCTGGACCTGATTCAGGAAGGCAACATCGGCCTGATGAAGGCCGTGGACAAGTTTGAGTACCGTCGCGGTTACAAGTTCTCCACTTACGCCACATGGTGGATCAGACAGGCCATCACACGTTCCATCGCCGATCAGGCCCGAACCATTCGTATTCCGGTGCACATGATCGAGACCATCAACAAACTGGTCCGCACCTCGCGCCAGATGCTGCATGAAATCGGTCGCGAACCGACGCCGGAAGAGCTCGCCGTCAAACTGTCCATGCCGCTTGAGAAAGTACGCAAGGTGTTGAAAATCGCCAAGGAACCAATCTCCCTCGAAACGCCTATTGGCGACGAGGAAGACAGCCATCTGGGCGATTTCATCGAAGACAAAAACGCGGTGCAGCCGCTGGATGCGGCCATTCAGGCCAACCTGCGTGAAACAACAACACGGGTGCTGGCATCGCTGACGCCGCGTGAGGAACGGGTGCTGCGCATGCGTTTCGGTATTGGCATGAACACGGATCACACGCTGGAAGAAGTTGGACAGCAGTTCAGTGTCACGCGTGAGCGTATTCGTCAGATCGAAGCCAAGGCGCTGCGCAAACTGAAACACCCTAGCCGGTCGCGCAAACTGCGCAGTTTCCTGGATTACTGAGGACACCGGCCGGAAGAAACGAAAAAGGCCGGTGCCGATTTAGCCGGCCTTTTTAACAGAACGTCGCGCAACTCCGCAGTTTGGAGTAGCGACATGGTGGGCCTGTAGCTCAGCTGGTTAGAGCCGGCCGCTCATAACGGTCTGGTCGCAGGTTCGAGTCCTGCCGGGCCCACCACTCAGTCTCCCTCGAACCCGCCACCAATCCATTGTGAGTCAATAAATGGCAGGGTTCCGGGACTTTCTGGCCTATAATTTACCAATAGAGACGCATATGGATGCGGAACAGAGACGAAATTGGCGTTTTCCGGGCCGGAGTCTCTGTTGGCCATTTTCCGCCACCAATCCGTTCGGCAATATTGTCACTTCATTTAGGTGGATTTTCATTGTGAGTCTCGGCCAGGAACACAGCCAAGGTAGATGCTGCACCAACGGCCAACTTTGCATGACGTGGGCCAAGCCCCTTAGCGCTGGCTGTTTTCCCGTGGCCAGTGCCGTAATGGTTTCGTAGCTCCGACACCCCCTGAGTGATTGTTGCAAGATTGCTTAGTAGCCGTTTGATCGTATCGACTGCCTTCGCTTTGTCGGGTATGTCGTCAGGTGTAAGTTCTAGGGTCAGGACCCATTAAATACTATTTCAGTATTTTGGTAGATGATTGAGGCTCTTGCAACAGGAGGGCATCGCGTGAGCAATCATTTCTGGCTGACACAAAGGCAATTGGACCGTATCAAACCACACTTTCCGTTATCA
>JAJFID010000314.1 GCA_021775325.1 Rhodospirillales bacterium | reverse complement strand
TCGGAAGTGTTTTGAAGTGACAACAGCGAATCACGCACCGCTGTCGAGAGGGTGATGTTATCAGCCATTTTAAACTCCTTTCTAGAGCATTGGCTACAGGAACTACGGGCACTTCTTGCGCCCGTGTTAGAATGGTATGTTTCTCATACCAACGTGTTATCTAGCACAAGACAGACTGAAATGCTACTGGTTATTCGCCAAAACGGGCGAATTCGGGGGTCATGGTTAACAAAAACCGCTAATTTTCGGGATATTCGTATACTTCGTCCAATTTTCTCAAAAATTCAGCGCGTTCAGCCATTCCCAATGTCAGAAGTGGCGGGATCAGGGCGCTTCTGACATCGTTGGAGGCGAGAGAGAGCAAAGCGTGTTTGTACTGTTTCCAACACGTCTCAACATGTTCCAGTAACTCAGCGGTCTGGATTCGGGGGTCGAGGCGAATAATCGAATTGATCAGTTTTCGGCATGCCACATCATCTTCAGAAGGTATCTGTATATCGATCAATGCCTCAAAGTCCGTCGCGGATAACAACTGCAGGTATTCCGCGGACCTGATAATTTCAATAATTGAAAATACCGAGTACAAAACATCGTCGCTTGCATCACAAAGCGTGTTGAGGCGTTGGCGTAACAACAAAAGAACCCTGGCAGTGGCCTCTTCGTACCGATCATCGTTAATGGCTGAAACAGCGGCGTTCACAGCGTCATTCATGTTAAATCCGAAATCGTTGTCCGGATTTTCCACTTTGTCGGCGGATGCAAGGGCCTTCGCTGCCTCATCAATCCTCTCGATTCGGACTGCCGAGAGCAGGAATTCCGACACAACTTTGATATCATAGCCACTTGATGCGATTACCGGTTCCAGAACCGCGCAGGCTTCTTCATACTTTCCGTCGCCGCGCAGCGACGACGCGTTCAGCAGGGCATAGTTGACGTTTACGTCAGCGCCAGCAGGGTGTTCGATATAAGCCATGATGAAATGAGACATGATTCGCGCAACCATGGGATCGCGAACGTGGATGTAATCTTCGCGGAAGGCCACTTTCTTGTCTGACAGCATGACCATTTCAAAGCTGGGGAAATAGTCAATATGAGGATCATTATCAGCAATTTCCTGTGCCAACGTGCGCAACATGGACTTGGCATGAAGATAGGCACAGATGGCATCCTGCTCCCGGAAAGTACGCTTGGCGGGTACAGGTGACGTCGTAATCAGAAACCTTTTCTCCGGTCCTTTTGCGCGAACCAGCTCCAGTGTCTGCAGCAATGCGGCCCTGCATGAGTCATACGTTGCGACGTTGGATTCAAACCGCCTGGGGTACTGATCCGTTATTTTCGCGGGAATGATTGTATCACTGTCAAAAGCATACCCGGTTTCGGTGTCGACCCAATACTCGATTTGGCCGAGGGTAATGATGACCACATCAGCATCCTGCACGCTTGCGAACAAATTACGAATCTGGTTTCGCCGGGAAATGGAGGTTTCCAGATCAGCAAATTCAGCGGCGGCGGTATAGGGGTCGAAATATACATCGCCGAAGGGAACAAGAAATCGTTCTGGATTCTCATCAAACTGTGTACCAATTGATGTTGCCAATTCATCATTGATGGTGATGGGCGAATACCGGTTCAAAGTGACGTTGTTTTTCAGTCCGCCACGGATTTGATCGAACGAGCCGCCAAACGACAGGCTATTCAGTCCGATTTTGTCCAGATACTGATCAATGTGACGGGCAAAACAGGATCCGATTGTGAAAAACTTTGCATCTTGGGGAATTTTGAACTTCGGGCGGATTTCCGGGATGCAAACAGGAATCAGACGGTTGTGCAGATTGGTTTTGTTTGGAAACTTCCTCCGACGGTCTTTGTATGACTGTTCGTATACGTCTTCAGCATAACCCAGAACTGAGGAGACCGGTTTCATACTATCGCTCCATCTTTGGAGGGTTTGAGCACGTTGTATGTTCAGTAAAGGTTCGCTTTACGTGCACCTATGATTTTGTCAATTCTTGCACTTCCTTGGCTATCTATCAAATTTGATACATACATATGCGTTTGTTAATCTGCATACTCTATCGAATGCATGTAACTGAAAACCTTTCGGAAGGATCACAGAATGGTGGGTGATAACGTGGATAGTGACCGACCCTTGCAAACTGACCCGGTGTACGGGCGACAGATAGGCGGCGCTATCCTGTGCATTAACCGCCACGATATGGATGGTGCAACGGACGCATGTGGTGCGGCCGTGCAGCATAACCCCGATGGATGTGAAGCGTATTTCCTGTTTTCTGTGGTTGCGTTTTTGCTGGAGGACTTGGGTCGGGCTATCGAGTTTGCTCAGAAAGGCCATGAGCTGGACCCCAATTGTGCAGAGGGGTGTGACATTCTGGCCCATATTCATGCCTACGCCGGAAATCTGAACGATAGCGTGTATTTCGCCAAACTGGCGACGGCGGGTGAGTCCAGCCCGTTACTGGTTAGTCTGAAAGTTGATGGACTTGATGATCTTGCCAAAGCCCTCAACAGGGCCGAGCAAGTGTCGTATCAGGTCGAAGCACTCCGGGCCTTTTATGAGGAAGATTTCGATACGGCTGTAACAGCCTGCGAAAAGGAGCTTCGTTTGCGTCCGGGCGATCACGAGATATTCCTGCTGTATGGCCGGTGCCTCCTGGGACAGGGACACATATCGCGTGGCATCGCTGCAATCCATGGGGCATTGCATCTGATTCCGGACGACTGGGAGACCAGCCTTAGGTTGGGTGAAGGCTACATGCTACGTGGTGAGCGTGAGTTGGCCCGTACTTGTTTTCAGCGTGCACTTGATCTTTCGGGAAAGTCAGACGAGGCACTTTCTGTGATTTCCCGGTATCGTCATTTGATGGATATGGCCTGGCCTGAATTCGACAAGGCGTGCCGGGCCTGGTTCAAGGGAACCCAGCAAAACCGTTCACGTGATAAATCTGCATCCGAAAGTGATGACGATGTTGTCCGCGTTGGCCTTCTGGTTGACCGGGCATGTTCGTCTGAGGAGTTGCGTTATCTCGAACCCTGGTTCTGGCAGTTTGATCGTAACCGGATTGAACTCTACGTGTACTCGGTTGATCGGCCTGGTGACAAAGCCCCTGAAAAGCTTCGGAGCCTGACAAAATTGTGGGTGGATGTTTCGGAGATCAAACAGGATAAACTGTTGAATGTCATGCGGGAACACGCGCTGGACATACTGGTCGACGTTTGCGTTAAGGAACGGCGTCACCATAGCAGCATCATTGCGGCGCACCCGGCGCGACATGTTGTCCGCTGGAATGCACCATCTGGTGGTATGCGCTCATTTGGCTATGACGCCGTCATTTGTGATGGCGCTGTGAAAAACAAAACCACAGGCGGTCACGGCAAAATTGTATCCAGAGCCGCAGCCGTATCTTTGTCACGGGAAAATCTACCCCGTATTGATGGCATGTCCCCTGTGCAGACGCTCGGCCATGTTACGTTCGGCGCAACCTGTGATCTTGCCCGTGTTACGCCTGATGTTGCCATGGTCTGGTCGCAAATTCTTCGTAAGGTACCGGGCTCGCGATTGCTGTTAGGCAATGTCGCGGTCATTCCGCCGGATGTGAAATCCCGTTTTCAGGAAATGTTCTCCGCGTGTGGCTGTGTCGGGCACATCGATTTCGCGCCTCTGGCATCTGTCGCTGCAGAGAATATTCTGGTTTCACGGCTGGAATTTGTTGTCAGCACGGACATCTATCTCGACGCTTTTCCGCACGGTGGAACCATTGAACTTGCAGACGCTCTATGGTCGGGTGTGCCTGTGATTGGACATACGAAAAAAGAAGAACCGGGTTCTTTAGGCAACGCTTTGTTGCGGGCTGGCGGGCAGGAGAGGTGGCTGGCGAAGAATGATGCGGCGTATATTTCCCTTGGCGTTGAAGTAGCCGGGGCGGTCACTGGCGATCCTGAATGGCGGGCAAACATGCACGAGGCCGTTAGAAAATCAGCGTTGTTTGATCCTGACGGCTGGGGCACTGCGCTAAACGAATGCCTGTTTGATATTGCCAGATCGTAACTCAGGTCAGGATTGAGAGGATTGACCCCAGTGGTGGTTCCCTGTTCGCATCCAGTGCATTGACCAGAGCGTCCTCGCCTTGCACATTTGTGTCGAATGCAATTTCCACAGAGCGCAGGAATGTCGCGTTCTTGGTGCGTAACATTTGAATCTCGAACTCGATCTCGACAGCACGGGCCGCATTGATCGTTTTGATCTCGGTATCAATACTGGTCAGCTTATTATCGATCGACGAGATCATTTGCGTGGACGCAAACTGGAGTGTCAGGGACGTGTCTGCAGCAGCACCTGAGACCAGAGTAATCTCCTCAAGAATGTCCATGATTTGACGATTCTCGTTGGTTGCAGGACTCGTTCCTGCTGGGTCCAGGACACCTTCGGTTGCCGTCAAACCCACCAGATCATCAACAAGGCTGCGTAAACGGGTAACATTGTTGCCATCCAGGAAGTCCGGATGGCTCAATTCGACAAGTCGATCCGAAAGGGCAAGAATTTCAGTCTTGGCAGCTTCCAAACCGCTGGCTTCGTCAGCCGAAATACTATCGGCATCGGAATCACCGAGGGAAAAATTGAACACGGTGTTTGTTGTCAATGTGGTCAATTCACTCAGGCGATCTTTGTTTGATACATTGGCAAACGCAAAGTTGGCGACGGCGTTTCTCCGCTCAGCCAGGTTGTCGTAGGCATGCGCAAGGGAATCGAGTTCGCGCTGATTGCCCTCAACATTGGCAATCTTTTCGATGTCCGCGTTCATGCGGTCGATAACGGTATTCTGGAGATTATTGAACGAGATATTGAACCCGACATTGCGCGACTGCGCGCTGACATTTGTCAGCAGCCCATTCAACACAGTCTTCGGATCAGTATCTAATAGCAATAACACTGTGGTGTATCCTCGCGTAAACTTTCTGTCTCGCTGCGATCATCACGTATACGGCTTACGGGGATGCGGCACCAAATTGACTGCCGCAATAAACCCGTAGCCGATCTATTCTAAGCGTTGGTAGCGACGCTTGTCACATCTTTTTCTTCTGCAGACGCTTCATCGGAAGCACCTTCGCTCATCTCAGCTTCCAGCTTTTTTAGCGAATCCAGCAGGCCTGCTGCAATGTTTCTGTTGATTTCGATCAAGGTGCTGACCTTCTCCGGAGTCGGTTCTTTCAGCGTTTCGACCGTGTGTTGATCAACAAATTTGCATAATGTGAGCATATTCATGCGAATATCGTCGGGGATACCTTCCTGATCGTCGACGGTCATTTCCGCCTGAAAGATGGTCCACAAACGCCAGTTCAGGCGAATTGAATCACGTACCTTGTTTCGATCAGCGATATTGCTCTGGTCAGCGAAATCTGCAGACGTCGCCATACGGCGTGCCGCCTCAATCAATGCCCACGCTTCCGTATAAGTCGGCAGGCCTGGCTGAGGAATCCGGGCATAGCTGTCATTCTGCTGATAGGCTTTTAGTTTGTTGTCTTCGGCCATTTTTGGCTCTCCCGTTACTAAACGGCGAGCATCACCGACAAAACCGCCAGCAGATGCAACATCTTGGTATTCTTGTACGATAGTGCGTTCGTCTTGTGCAAGCAACTTAACCTCCTATATTTTCAGTATTCTTGGTGTACGCAGACTGGTCGTGGTCGATTTCTGGTTCAGGTTTTCTCCTTGATCATTACAAGAAGTCAGCCAGGTTCATCTGGAATACGCGCGAAAGCGCCTGGTAGGACGCTTCCAGTGAACGCTGTTCATCCATGAGGCGGGTAATGGCCTCAAGTTGATCCGCGTCCTCGGTTTCCGAGATGAACCCATCGAGTAAATTATTGAAAGCGGTCTGATTGTTGATGGTGTCGTTCAGGACCACCTGTTTGAATCCCAGGCCAAAAATTATTTCCTGAAGATCATCGTCCAGCTCGTCACCGTAGGGCGGTGTGCCGTCTGCCGGAGACTCAAGCGAATCGTTCAGCAGGTAGAGCGCATCGCGAATTCGATCCGTATTCTGGTCCAGACCGCCCTCTGTACCAAACTCGCCCTGCGCCAGAATGCTCATGGCCCGGATGGCTTTCTCGAAAGCCGGATGTCCTGCATTGATGTCCCAGTTGATGGTACGGTTTTCGTCAACGCGGTGAGTCATCGTGAATTCATCGCCGTTGTAATAGGATTGTGATGAGGCAACGGTGCCGTTTGCCGCAAAAACCTGAACGTTGACCTGTGTGAGTGCAACACTGGGATCAAAGGTCTCGGCAATTGTGATATCCTCGGCAACCGTAATGCTGGAGCCGTCCGACGAGATTGACGATACGGTATATGTGCCGTCATTGCTGGCCGTTCCGGTAATGGTAAATTCTACGCCCACCGCCAGATTGTCGAAGATGTTCTGGGTTGCCGCGTTGCTTGTAATGTCTCTCAGGCTGATCGTGTTTGCCGTATCGTTAAAGACAATCTCGTTTCCGCTGCGCAGCTCGAAACCGCGCGCGGATGCGGCAAGCCCGACGCCATTCGAATCCGTCTCATCTGTGCCAATGAGCGGCGTTGAACCAGCCATGGTAATCGTGGAACCGTCGGTGGAGATTGACCCGATTGTATAGGTGGCATCGTTATCTGTTGAACCCGTGACGGCAATGGAGTCGCCGACCTGCAGGCCATTAAAGGCACCTGCAATGACGTTACCGCTGATATCCTGTGCAGCAATGGTTTCCGCCGTGGTATTGAACTGGAAACGGGTGCCAACATTATAATCGAAAAACTTGGTACCGCTGCCGGATCCTTCATCGGTAAGTTTTGTCGAGTTCACTGATATGCTTTTGCCATCAGCGGCCACAGTGCTGACCGTGTAAACGCCATCATTTTTTGCCGTCCCGGCCACAGTGATTTTGTCGCCAGCCCGAAAGGCGGTAAACGCGGCCCGGTCAGACGTAATCGTATCGCCGGCCCTGTCGAAGATCATACGCGCGGTGTCATTGGCGTCGACGACTGTTCCGTCACCCAGGGTAATGGTGGCCCCCGCCGTCACTGTCAGTGTCTGACTGCTGGCATCAATGGCTGTCACGGTATAACTGCCATTGCTGCCATTGTCGCCGCTGACATTAATCACGTCGCCTACATTAACGGTCGTAAATGAATCAGCGGTTGTTGCTGCAATCGTACCAGCATCGCGATCAAACGTGACATTGCCGGTATTGGCATTCGTGAGTTGAGAGGCGTCTGGAAGCGTAAACGTAACGTTCCCGGCGTTGGCTGTCGTAGTCGCAACTGTAATGGTGCTGTCGTCCGTTGCACCACCGTTCGTTGCGTATGCCGTGGTAGAGAACGCGACACCGGGGCTATCGGCAGTAAGGACAAGCTGGCCCGCACCGCCATCACTTGCCGTCACCAGTGCACTGACAGTTGGATCAGCATTGATAGCCGCACGCAGGGAGGACCGGATGCCGTCGATGTTGGTATCACCACCGACTGCCGTGTACGATACTGTCGTACCACCAACATTGACATTGAAGACATCACCGGCTTCGAACGTGCCACCCAGTGTCAGGGTATCAACCTGGGCGACGCCGGTCGTGGTTTCTGAAACCAGCCCCAGGGGCAATTCTTCATTCGTAAACATCTCGGTTGATACAAATATCTTGGTGCCGTCCGTAGACACACTTTTGACAGTGTACTCGCCATTATTGCTGGCTGTGCCGGTTACGGATATGCGACTACCTGGTTCGTAGTCCGTAAACATGGCGCTGGTGGCCTCGATCGAGCTGGTACCCGTCGTCGTCGCACTGCCGTCATCATCCTGGCGAAACACCAACCAGTTTGATGCATCGATGTAGTCCATGTTCAGGTTGTTGGTATCTTCGTTGTTGGACAACTGAATCATATGTGCGTCGCGTGTCGTCGCATACTGGTTGGTCGCACCATCATATTTCTGCTGAAAAGCGTCCAGGGATGTCAGGCCCAAGTCCACGGGTCGTTGATCCGTGCGGCTGCCGGCAAACAGGAATTGCCCATCAACATCGATATTCAGGAATGCTTCCATGTTGAGGAGGCTGTTGAACGCAAATTTCTGCAGCTCTTCAACATCCAGTTGATCAAACGATCCGCGCCCCAGAAAATTGCTGATCGTTTCACGCATGTCCTTGATGGCGTCTTGCGTGAATTCCAGTGACTGGACTGTTACATCGGTGCGCAACTGTGCTGTTTCATTGTTGCTAATGAAACGATTTGTCAGGTCACGCGTGGTCTCGAGATTAACCAGCCGACCGGACTGGCGCGAAATTCCAGCGTAGTCAGGCGATATCTTGCCGGAGACAACCTGGAAGTTGGCATCTTCACGGCGCTGCTCCGTGCGCAGCATGGAATTGATAAGACCATTGATTGATGATGCATCTGAGATACGTGTCATCGCAGATTTCCTTCAGTTAACCTACAGCATCTTCAAGCACCTGGAACATCTGTTGAATGACAGATATCACCCGGGCTGAAGCCGAAAATGATTGCTGGAATACGATGAGATTGGACATTTCCTCATCCAGATTGACGCCGCTGATCCTGTCTGATTCCAGTTGAAGCGATTGCGTGAGTCCCAACTGGGTATCCAGTTGAGTTTCATTGGTGTCGGCAAGGTTTGCCTGACGCGCCAGGATATCGATTGAAAACTGTTCGAACGTTCGCGTCGATCCTGACAGACCACCAACAGCGTCGAATGCGTTTTTTGTGCTCAGTGTTTCTGTCAGATCCTGGATGATTGTATTGTCACCTGAGTTGATGACGTAACGACCCCGCGTCGTGTCGTATTGCATTTGTGCGGTCGTCGTCAGACCCGGTGTATCCAGAATATCCTGACGAACTTGCAGCGTTGCCGCAGAGCGTGAATTCGATTGTGTCAGGCCTATATCACCCAGAAGGGTGTCTGTCGCACCCTGTGTAACCACAAGCTCCAGCCCGTCATCATGCAGAATTCGCAATCGTGAACCGGAGCCATCGGGAATCAAGGATGCTGTCACGGGGATGGACGAGTCATTAATGGTCGTTACCATCTGGGAAAGTGTCTGGTTTACTGTAAAGCTGATCGTACCCAGTTCCTTACTGGCCCCGACACCGGCCGTTGAGTCGTAAAAACTCAAAGTCGCCGCCGATGAACTGAAGTTGGATGATAACTGGGCTGACTCAAGCAGACTGCCGTCCGAACTGTCAGTATACAGATCATTGAGGCGGAAGAAGTTGGAGAAACCCGATACGGTTTCATCCACATCGCCGTCGCCGTCAGAATCGAATCCGATTTCAGCGTCACCGACCGAACTGTTCTCGGCCGTTGCGGTTTCATCCCGGAATGCCAGGTAAACCGTCGTGTTGTTCAGGCTGACGTTCAGCTTCCCGGTCGCGGCGTCGATGGCAACTGTGGCTGAACTGGCACCGTTTCCCTGCAGCCAGTCCTCGACCGTCGCCGCCACTTCTGTAATCGACCATGGGCCTCGGCTGGTCTGAATACCACTACCGTACTCGCCCGCCGTCATGATGGTGTTCAGGGTCGTCATCTGCTGCTGATCACCGGTCGAATCAAACAGGGCGATGGTCACGTCATCCACGCTGTTGGTGGGATCCAGCGTGATGGTTTGATCGCCCGGATCAATGAATTCACGATTGCCGGACATGCTTTGCAGGCCAGGGTAGGGGGTCCCGCGGTTATGGACGGCATTCATCACGTCGCGCAGTTCTGACGCCAGTTCATCGATCTGACTTTGCAGATTCGGCAGAACGTCATCGCGTTGCGCAATCAGAGCACCGAGCTCGCCGCCCTGAACCCGGGTGGTGATATCATTGTCGGATGTCTGATCGCCGACAAATATGCCATTGAGATTGCCCGAGGCGAACGTCGATGATGTGGTCAGGTTGCCCACGGCCTCATGCGTCAATACGTTTGCTGTGCGATCAACCAACGAAAAACCGTCGGACGTGAAGACGACCAGATCACCATTGTTGCGCGGGAATGTCGTCGTCTCGACGAGAGCAGACAGACGTTTGAGTGCGAGATCACGTTTGTCGAGAAGATCAGTAACATCATTTGTGACGGCTTCGTTTCGAATGATCTTGTCATTCGCAGAAGCAATTTCGGCAGTAAATGAGTTAATCTGGTCGACGACCTCTGCGATTTGCTGATCTGCCTGTGCGCGAAGAGCCTGAATCTCTTCGGTCATCGCCTGCAATTTGAGGCCCACTTCCTGAGCAAAACGTACAAATTCATTCTGTTCCAGTGTCTTTTCAGGCGACAGGGACAGGGCCTCCGCAGCCTGATGAAACTCATTCATGATATGGGATATGGAACTGTTATCACCCGGGGCACCAAACAGGTTTTGAATGCGATTAAAGTAAGCGACCTGGGCGTCGAGATTGCTGGTTTCCGACAATTCCCGGCGTAAATCCTTCAACAGACCTTCATCGATAGCCCGTGTGAAGTCTGACAACTCGACCCCTGCACCGGCACCATTCAGGACGCGGTTTTCGAAGTTAACGATCTTGCGCGAGTAGCCTTCCGTGTTGGCGTTGGCAATATTCTTGGCAACAGCATCAACAGCGGACTGAGTGGACAAAAGACCACTCTGGGCGGCGCGAAGTGCGACTGTCAGTGTTCCGGACATAATGTTCGATCCGCTTTTGTTTACAGGACCTGATTGATCGTGACAGGTGATGGAGCCTTTGCGCCAATCCGTGAACCGGGGGAAAGGTTGCCAGAATGTGTGTAATTTCCGGCCTTCGGCGTGCACTGGATTGCGGCATCACGAACAGCGCTCATCAGCCGTTCATTGGCATCGATGGCCCGTTTCAGGGACGTGACGTTGGTGTCGACCAGGCCCTTGAGATTGACACCCATTTCATGCAGACCTTGCTGCAATCCCCGTTCGACCTCACCAATACTGTCGCCATCCTTGACCAGGCCGCGTACCAGTAACTCAAACGCCTTGCAGAGTTTGTCTTTTTCTTCGACCCGCGCGCCAATGGGCGCAATTTTTCGATCACTCAGAAACTTGTTCTCATCGGCAAGAAGGCTGGTGAGACGCTCAATGACACTCATAAGAGTTTCTGTTTTCTCGTCCATATTCATTGGTTCATTCCTTCCTGTGCGATCAGCAACTGTTTCATGACTGCGTCGGCAATACCGATGCCGCCATTTTTCGCGAGCGCCTTGCCATATTCATCGACCTGCATTGACCGCCAGATTTCGTTACCTGCGCCGCCACTGAATGGGCCTTCCGGCTCGATGTTCGCGAACATGGGCTGAAGAGCCTGACTGAGAAAAAACGCCTCGAAATCCTGCGCGACCTTGTGCATCTGCCGCAGGCTTGCACCTTTTGGTACCGAGGGGCCGGACTGCTGTGTCTGATAAGCCATGGTGGCTGTTGAGATATCCATGCCGCTCATTACATCACCTCAATGTCAGCTTGCAGGGCACCGGCAGCCTTTACCGCCTGCAATATGGTGATCATGTCGCGTGGGCCAATGCCAAGGGCATTCAGTCCGTTAACCAGTTCCTGCAACGTCACGCCACCGTCAACAACGGTCAACTGGCGGTCCTCATCCTGTTCGACCTCGATGTCGGTACGGTTGACGGTTGTGGTTGTACCCACTTCCGAGAACGGGCCCGGCTGTGAAACCTGCTGCGCCTCGGTGATGCGGATTGTCAGGTTGCCCTGGGCAATTGCGACTTTGCTGATACGAACGTTGTCACCCATGACGATAATGCCTGATTGCTCGTCGATAATGACTTTGGCCAACTGGTCAGGTTCGATACGAAGCTGCTCAATATCCGTTATTAATCCTACGGCACCGCCGCCATAGCCTTCCGGAACCTGAATAATGACCGTGCTGAGATCAACGGCATCCGACAGGGAAGAGCCCATAAAAGCGTTTACCGCCTGAGAGATTCGACGGGCTGTGGTAAAATCCGGATTGCGTAAGTTCAACGTGACTTTCGTCAGGGAGCTCATATCGAAGATTAGCTCACGTTCAATAATGGCGCCGTTAGCAATCCGGGCGCTTGTTGGCACCCCTTTGGTGATCGTTTCAGCGGCCCCTGCGGCGGTGAAACCGCCTACAGCCAATTGGCCCTGTGACACGGCGTAAACCTCGCCGTCAGCACCAAGAAGCGGCGTCACCAACAACGTGCCGCCCAGCAGACTTTCTGAATCACCCAGTGCACTGACGGTTACATCAATACGGCTGCCCTGGCGTGAGAAGGGCGGCAGGACTGCTGTGACCATAACCGCCGCGACATTATCTGAGTCGACAGCCGCGTCTGTGGTCTTGATCCCCATGCGGTTGAGCATGGATTGCAGGCTTTCTTTGGTAAAGTGACCGTCAGAAATGGAATCGCCCGTGCCATTCAGGCCCACAACCAGGCCATAGCCAATCAGCAGGTTCTCGCGAACGCCCTGTATCTCAACTATATCCTTAATACGGGACGAACCTGATGCCGTGGGCATCATGATAGCGAGTAGGGCCAGCGTGATTGCTATCATGCTGACAAAACTGCGGATCAGTTGACCACAGTTCCTTGCATTTGCCAGACTTGTCATCGTGTTCATTTGTTGCATTCCCGTTCGAAGTGACTTTTTGTTCACATTGATTCGATTATCTGTCCATTAATATGCGATTTTCATGCCAGTTTCTAAATGCGTTAATGTATTGATATTAAACAATAAATTGTCACTGCATAGCGCATGTTGGCCACGTTGAGGCAATCACTGCTGGGTAGGCGGTAAATGTTGCCGGGTTGGGTCAATTTGGTATCAAATGAGCGCCAGCCATCACGGGTTTTGGTCCCAGGGAAACTTGGCAACGATTGTGATGGCTGGCTTAGAGCGCCTGTTAGCGCTTCATTTGATTGAGTATCTGATACATTTCATCAGCCGTTTTGAAAGCCTGAGCCGATGAATTGTAGGCCTGTTGGGTCTGTATCATGGCGGTGAATTCATCAACGATTGAAACGTTTGAAATCTCGCGCGTGAATGGAGAAAAAGATGCAATCCCACTGGCAGACACGGTTTGTATATCCGGTTCGCCGGACCCGGTGGTTTCCGTGAATGTCATGCCATTGTGTGTTTCAAGGGCATCCGGGTTACTGAATTTAGCCAACGGAATCTGATAGAGCTCGCGAGAACGACCATTGTCGAAAAAACCGATCACGCGCCCGGCTGAATCAAAGCCAATATCATTCATTGTCGCCGCTTCAAACCCGTTTTCCGAGTACCTTTGGAACAGGAAGCTGTTGGCGAACTGAGACAGACCGGAGACATCCAGATCAAAGGTTGCTGTCGCAACAGGATCCGTGGCCGTGGCCGGAATTGTGAACGAAAGTGAGACGGCATCGGGGCTTGAAAGCGTTCCATCCCCCAGGAATGTCAGTCGGGTAACTGCGGTTGACTGAAGCGTTGCCTGTGCCGCGACGGTTGCTGCCGAGGTGGCGGTATTGTCGTCGGTCGCTGCTACTGCCGCCGTGGTTGTCGTTGCAGCGATCGCGCTGGCAGAACCAGCGGCTGCGCTGACGACCGTCATTGCATCGTCCGGGTTCAAACCAATATTGGTCGTACTCGGCACGGTCGTGAACGCGGTACCAGCGGTATCGGCGACTAAGACCAGTTCGCCAGCCGCAGCACCCGCAACAGCATCGACGGTACCATTCACGCCGCTGGCATTGATCGCAGTGACCAGGCCGTCACGGACGTCCGAAATCAACGTGTCGCCGGCTGCGACGGTGTAGGACACTGGTGTGCCGTCAATTGTCGCCGTGTATATGTCGCCGACTTCCACAGTACCCGCCAGGGTTAACGTGTCAGTTTGCCCCCGATCAACAACAGCTGTGCCAATACCGACGACTGATCCGGCAGTGTCTGCCGTCACCGTAATTTCGCCGGGGTTTGCACCTGTGGTCGCTGTCACCAGGGGTCCCATCGTTGCATCAGCGTTGATCGACGTAAGGAGGCTGGTAACAACGTTGGCTAACGTATCGCCGATATCCACACGCTTGGAAACGCTGGCACCGCCAATATTGACTGTGTAGACATCGCCGACCTCGAGCGTGCCCGTGATGGCGATGGTTGAAACTTGTGCAACGTCCGGGCCATTGGTCGAATCAGCACTTGCCGTAAATGCGGTTCCGGTTGCGTTCGCCGTAAGAGTCAGGGTTCCTGCAGTAGTTCCGGCGGCGGCAGTTACATTGGCGGCAATCGTTGCGTTGGCATTCACAGCGGCGACAAGACCGGCGATAATTTCTGTTTGCGTATCGCCAGTAGCCACTGTGTAGGACACCGTCTGGCCATTTACGGTTACATCATATGAGTCGCCGACGTCTACAACCCCGTCAATGGTTACCGTATCGATCTGGGCCGTCCCGCTGCCCTGGTAGGTTGCCGACACATCCCATAAATTGGTTGCCGCCTTGGTGAAGTTCAATCGGGCGTCCTGTTGGTTGCCATTGGAGTCGATGTAGTTGATTGTGAAGACTTCCATGCCGTCTGGACGTAGAGCCGCACTGTCAAAATTTGACACCGCTGTAATGTGCTGGTCATCCACCACGGCGGCGTTTGAGTCCAGGTTCAAGCCCAACTCCGCGGCAGACGTTGCAGTCCCCATGTCAATAAACGCGTTTTGATCGACACGGAGAGGGACAGGCGTTCCATTGGTAGGAAATGTGCCATCAGCCGCAGCCTCATATCCGAGAACATAATTTCCATTCTTGTCAACGAGATAGGCATCCTTGGTTGTAAAGACATCTCCGGTATTGGGGTCCGTCAGTGTCAGTTCATTCAGAACGCTTTTTTCGAATGCTCCGTCCCGGGTGTAGATGGTTTCACCAGAGGTATCGAACGTCGACCGGGTAACAAAAAATCCGTCGCCGACAATAGCGAGGTCCAGGCCACTGCTGGTGGGCTGCAATGTGCCCTGGATAGAATTACGATGGAGTATCTTGGGTCGTGTACCGCCGATATCAGATTGCTCAAAAACAGTTTCGCTCAGGACTGTCTGGAAGTGTGCATCGGCCCGTTTGAAACCACCGGTCTGAACATTTGACACGTTGGTGCCAATGACGTGCAGCCCGGTCGACTGGGCACGCATTCCAAGGGCGGCAATTGTGAAAGAACTTAGCGTCATCGAGTGGCTCCAGACTTCGGCTGTTACACCGAACATTCATTCTCTGCGCATACTGCGCCACTCCTTGATACGCAAGAGGGATGCCAACTAAGTTTTCAGGTAAGTTGTTGATATTTAATAATAAAATATCATCGCTTTGAGCAAAGACGCCAAAACCGGCAAAATTATCTATGGAGGGTGAAAATATTGCCGGGTCAGCTCACCACGGGAAACAAAAATACCTGATCCGGATCGATGGCGATTTGCAGACGTGAGCCCGGTTGCGGGATAAAGACGCCTGGAATGCGGGCATGCAGAACTGGCCCATGGGCTTCGCCATTTTCCAGGGCGAGCCGGAGATGGGATGATCTGCCGATTGGATAGGCTGAAACCACCCGGACCGCCACCTGGCTCGGGCCTGGATCTGTTGATGTGGCGGCTCGGATTCCTTCTGCGCGAAGGATCACATCGATCAAGGTTCCGGTCGTGACATTGTCAGCCGTGAACACGCCAACGGGTGTTTCAACTCGTCCCGGCGCGGTACATTTACCACTGAGGGCGTTGGTGTCACCGAACAGATTTGCAACAAATGAATTGACGGGATTGCGATAAACATCAACAGGCTGACCACTCTGAACAAGCCGCCCCTCATTCATAACCAGCAATAAATCAGACATGAACATGGCTTCTTCCGGGTCGTGTGTGACCATGAGGGCCGTGCGTCCCGTTTCCCTCAGAAGTTCCAGCGTTTGCTCGCGAACCTGCGCGCGTAACGTCACGTCCAGCCCGGAAAAAGGCTCATCCAGAAGCAACACGCTGGGGTCCGGTGCAAGGGCCCTTAGCAGAGCGACCCGTTGCTGCTGGCCGCCAGACAGTTCGTGCGGATAACGGCCCGCATAACCTGTCAAACTCATCCGTGCCAAGGCGGACGAGATCCACTGACGGCGTTCCACTGAATTTGGGTCGACGCCAAAAGCGATGTTCGACTCGACATCAAGATGCGGGAACAAGGCATAATCCTGGAACATCAAACCGATATTCCGGCGCTCTGGCGGCATGTCAATTTGCCCGGCGTCAGCCAACAGGCGCTCGCCAATTGAAACCTTGCCTGACTGGAGGTTTTCCAAACCCGCCGCAATGCGCAACAGCGTTGTTTTGCCGCACCCTGATGGTCCCAACAGGCAGGCGACTTTGCCCTTTTCCACATCGATGGATACGTCATCGAGCACCTTCTGGTCATTGAAGGCGTGCGATACGTTCTGCATGGAGAGGCCACTCATAGGTTTATCGTTTCGATTTCTGGCCAGGACGGGATTGTGCAATTGCACGACTCAGGATGATCACCGGAAGGATCCCGGCCACGACGATGGATAGCGCGCCAAGGGCGCACTCTTCAAGCAATTCATCTGATGCGAACTGGTGAACATATGTCGCCAGCGTTTCAAAGTTGAATGGCCGAAGCAACATGGTCATGGGTAATTCTTTCATGACATCCACAAACACGAGAATCGCAGCCGTGAGAATACTGGTCCGCATGATCGGCAGATGAACCTTGAACAGGGTCTGTACCGGACCGTGGCCCAGGGTTCGTGCGGCACCATCCATACTTGGCGTAACTTTGGCAAGGCTTGCTTCGGCAGCGCCATAGGAAAGCGCCAGAAACCGGACCAGATAACCGATCAGCATGGCGCCAACAGTACCGCTGATAAACAGGCCGAGTGGAATACCAAAAAATTCCCTGCTGAGAGAATCCACAGAATTTTCAAACCGGGTTAACGGCAGGATCACGCCTATTGCAAGAACAGCACCGGGCACGGCGTAACCCATGCTGGCGATGCGGGTCGCGAGACGCAGCGGAAAGGAGCCCTGGAGTCGAATGGCGTATGCCAGGAATAATCCAAGTATGACTGCCAGAATGGCACTGGAAAATGCTAATCCCAGGCTGTTCATCACATATTCGGCGAAGTTGTTCTGCAGCGTGACACCATAGAATTTCAAGGCGTAACGCGTGAGGACCCATGCCGGCAAAACGAAACCCAACACGATTGGTAAGACGCAGGAAAACGTCGCCAGCATCTGTTGGGTTGGCGTAAGTTTCAGTGTGGGAAGTGTGGAGTATTTAGTGCCGGTGTGATGGAACTTGCGTCCTCTGCGTGCTGTGCGTTCAAGCGCGATGAGCGCGATGACAAACATCAACATGACACTGGCAAGTTGTGCCGCTCCACTGATGGAATTCATGTTCAGCCAGACGTCATAAATTCCGGCTGTGAAAGTCGCGACGGCAAAATAGTCCACCGTGCCAAAATCGTTGAGGGTCTCCATCATCACCAACGAGACACCGGCGACGACGGCGGGGCGTGCAAGAGGCAGGGCGACAAGCCTGAAACTCTGCCACGGTGTTTTGCCCAGCGTTCGGCTTACATCCAGCACGCAGACCGACTGTTCCAGGAATGCAGCCCGGGCCAGTAAATAGACATACGGGTAGAGCACTAACGTCATTACGACGATGGCGCCGCCCAGCGAGCGGATTTCAGGGAACCAGTAGTCCTGACGATTGTGCCATCCAAAAACATCTCTTAGAAGACCCTGAACAGGGCCGGCAAACTCCAGGATATCTGTGTACACATAGGCGATTACATAGGCGGGTACGGCAAGTGGCAGGACCAGCGCCCATTCGAAAATGCGTTTTCCCGGGAAGGCGCACATGGTGACAAGCCAGGCAGTTCCGGTGCCGATGACCAGTGTTCCGGCCCCAACGCCGAACATGAGCAACAGTGTTGTCCAAACATAGTGGGGGAGAACTGTTGACGCCAGATGGGTCCAGATATCATCGCTTGGTGCCAGGGCCATAATCACAACGGCAATAACTGGTGACGCGATCAGCCCAGCCGTGACAAACGCCCCGATGGTCCAGCCATCGAGGCGTAAGCGACTTTTTACACGGTCTGTTGCAACGCCCGAAGGAGGTGCAGTGATGTTGGTCACGATAGCCCGCTCCCCAGTGAGTGGCTAAATGTTAGTGGTCAATCCCGGTCTACACAGACACTCACGAACCGCTCTGAGGTCCGAGATCGTAGGCCGTTATATCTATCAGGCGTGACGCTGTCGCGCGAAATTTCGCAACCTCCGCCAGATCAATGGCATCCGGGGTAAACGGACCCCATGCGGCAACAACCGGATGAAGCGGAATGTCGGCTTTTACCGGGTATTCGAAGTTCTGTTCCGCGTAAATTTTCTGAGCGTTTTCACCACTTAGAAAGGCAATGAGTTTGACAGCATTTTCTCTGTTGCCTGCACTCTTCGTCACTGCCGCGCCACTGACATTCACGTGGGTACCGTTACCGGATTGATCAGGGAATATGATCCGTACAGACTCGGCCCACAGTTTTTGCTCGGGCTTGTCGTCGTTGGTTTCCATCTTGCCCATGTAATAGGTGTTTGCGATTGCATAATCACATACGCCTTCAAAAATGGCCTTTGCCTGCGCACGGTCATTACCCTGGGGTTTGCGCGCCAGGTTATCACGAACACCGGACAGCCATACTTGCGCCTTGTCCTCACCATCATGGGCGATAATCGACGCAATCAGTGAGATGTTGTAAATATGTTTGCCGGAGCGTGTACACACGCGTCCTTCAAGCGACGGTTTTGCCAGATCCGCATAGGACAAGACTTCGCCTACGTCGGTACGTTCCCTTGACGCAAAAATTATCCGACCGCGGATGGTCAGTCCAAACCACATGCCATCGGGGTGGCGATACTGGGCAGGGATGTTCCTGTTGATTTCCGGCGACACAATTGGTTGCAGAATATCCGCCTCCAACATGTCATTGAGACGACCGATGTCTGCCGTCAATACCATGTCTGCCGGGCTGTTTTCGCCTTCAGCCCTGAGGCGTTCCAACATACCTTTCTTGACGTACACAACATTCACGTCGATGCCGGTTTCATCCGTAAATGCCGCCAGCAACGGATTGATCAGAAATGGCTGTCGATACGAGTACAGGTTGACAACATTCTCATTCGCCTTCGAAGAAGAAAAATATGTAACGGTGAGAATTACGACTGCGACGGCCGCAATCAGCGATCTTGTCCTCATGGATTATGCATCCCGCTTTGTAGTTTTTAATTAGTCTAATTGCAATTGCGAACTATTCGCAACAACTTGTCAAAAACATAAGTCGCATCTGTTGCAATTGCAAACAGTTCTTAACAAATGAGGTAAAAAATATAATATCAACTTCATCCTTTCCGCCGGTGCGGAATAGTGAAACTTTCGAAACCACTGGTATTTGCGGTTTGGCTTGGGCAGACTTAAAGTCAAGAGTCGCTGGAAATTCTCTTCGCGATCATATGTACCTGTGATGAGGTCGAAACAGTATGGCCGATATGAAGGTAACCAACGTTGGTTCCGGACGTGGCGCAGCCGGTACCCGAAAAGTACGCAAGGCTCCGGATTCCAGTTCTACATTTTCCGAGACCCTGCGCGAGGCCGCCGA
>JAJFID010000313.1 GCA_021775325.1 Rhodospirillales bacterium | reverse complement strand
CACGAGAACATCTCTATGTCATTTTGAAATGCCGCCTCAATGTCCGGTCGCAGTATCTTGACGGCCACATGACGTCCGTCCTTTGTCGTGGCAAAATGCACCTGTGCAATGGAAGCCGCCGCGTGGGCGTTATTGTCGAAACTGGCGAACAGGGTTTCAGGCGTTTCGCCAAACTCCTGCTTGATGGCGGCACGGGCCAGTTGACCGGAAAATGGCGGCAGATCATCCTGTAACTGTGACAGATCGTTGCATAACTCTTCGCCGAGCAGGTCTGATCGCGTAGACAGCGCCTGGCCGAACTTGATGAAACTGGGCCCGGCCTCCTGCAATGCCCTGGACAGACGTTCACCGGCCCTGCCCCGGGAGCGGTTCAGGCTGCCCAATCGGGCGGCATAGCGAATGGCCGGTGCCACATCCAGTCGGTCGAGCAGAAACAATGCGTCATGCCGTGCCAGAATGCGTGCAACACGGAGCAGTCGAAAGGTATTGCGGAGGGCGCCAGCCACAATCTGTCTCTAGATTCGCCAGGCAGAGTGAATGGCGGCGATACCGCCGGAGAGGTTCCGATAGGACACCTTGCCAAATCCGGCCTTCTCGATCATTCCGGCAAACTCTTTCTGTAGTGGAAATTTTCGGATGCTTTCAGCCAGATATTGATACGCCTCTGCATCGCCCGCAATTGAGGCCCCCAGTGTGGGTAAAATATTGAATGAGTAGGTATCGTAAAGCCTGGATAGCCACGGTAACGCCACGGTCGAGAATTCCAGGCACAGAAAACGCCCACCCGGCCTAAGCACACGTCTTGCCTCTTCCAGTGCACGATGCGGATTGGTAACGTTTCGAATGCAGAATGCAATCGTGTATGCGTCCACGCTGGCGTCGGTGATCGGTAACGCCTCTGCATCTCCCGGCATCCAGTTGATATTGTCCAGTATGCCCCGATCTATCGCCCGGTCTCGTCCAACGCTTAACATTTCTTCGTTGATGTCTACCACAGTAACGGTGCCGCCACCGTTTTTCAGGAACCGAAAAGCCACGTCACCGGTGCCGCCGCCCACATCCAGCAGAGACATGCCGGCACGCGGGCGCAATTGGCTGATGAGCGCATTTTTCCACAACCGGTGTATGCCGCCACTCATCAGATCATTCATGAGGTCATATTTTGGCGCAACAGAATCAAATACATCACGCACCATGCCGGATTTTTCATCGGCAGGGACGGTCTTGAAGCCAAAATGGGTCGTTGTTTCGGGTCTGTTCAATTTATTTTCCAGTCAAATCGCGCGCCACCATAGCCTAACGGTTCAGGACAAGCTAGGTTTGCGACATGCCGGAATTACCCGAAGTCGAAACTGTTCGCCGTGGCCTGCTTCCTGTTCTGGAGGGACACATTCTCGCGCGCGTGGTTGCACGTAGGCCTGATCTGCGTTTCCCCATTCCAGATGGATTTGGACAGCAATTGACAGGCCGTCGGGTCACTCGATTGGACCGCCGGGCAAAATATCTGCTGATCCATTTTGACAGCGGGACGGTATTGATCTGGCACCTGGGAATGTCCGGCCGGGTTCTGATCTTTGAGCAGGATGCGCCGCCGGAGGAACGTCACGACCACATCATCTTTGAAACCGACGCGGGGGCGGTCATCCGGTTTAATGATACCCGGCGCTTCGGGTTTGTAGATCTGGTTGATGGTAACGGGCTTGAGGCCCACCCCATGATTGCAAAGCTGGGCCCGGAACCGCTGGACGAAAGTTTTGACGCGCAAGCGCTTGCCCGCCGCCTCAAGGACAGGAAAACACCGATTAAGGCGGCACTGCTGGACCAGACAGTTGTGGCCGGACTTGGCAATATATATGTGTCAGAAGCGTTGTTTTACGCGGGCATCTCACCCCGGCGGTCGGCAGGCACGATACAGGGTGGTAGAGCCGTGAAACTGGTCACAGCGATCAAAAAGGTCCTGAAGGCGGCTATTGCCGCGGGTGGGTCTTCCTTGCGGGACCACCGCCAGCCCAACGGCGAACTGGGGTATTTTCAACATAATTTTGCGGTTTATGACCGTCAGGGGCAACGCTGCCCGGGGTGTGACTGTACGGGCAGCATCCAGCAGATCGTGCAATCGGGCCGATCCACATATTTCTGTACGGCCCGGCAGCGTTAAAACGGAAACCTTTCACGTGCAAAGCAGGACCTGTGGCGATATATAGAAGCCATGATGTTTGACCGTCTTCGATACCTGACAGGAATAGTTGTTGTCATCGGCATGATGGCACTTTCCCACACCGTGAAGTCCCAGGAGTTGACATTTCTCAGTGGCATAGATGATCTGCCGCTCATGCCGGGGCTGGTAGAAAACACAGACCTGACACTGATTTTTGACTCTGCGGAAGGTCGGTTTGTAGAAGCTTATGCCGAGGGTGATGTAACTGAACTCGCGGTATCTGAATTCTATCGTCAGAGCCTGCCGCAACTGGGGTGGTTACACGATGGTCTGGTCACATTTCAACGGGACGGTGAGGTCCTGATCATTCTGCCGACGCCGTCCACGGAAGGCAGTGGGGCATCCACGACCGTTCGTTTTGCCCTCTCACCGATGAATAGCAACTAATCTTCTCCCGCCAGAATTTGCGCCGTCGTGTCGCTGTGATCAAAGACCGCATAAACATTGGATTCCAAGGCTTGACGCCCGGCACGAGTGCCTATATACACCTCGCTTCCG
>JAJFID010000312.1 GCA_021775325.1 Rhodospirillales bacterium | reverse complement strand
ACTCAACGCGGCTGCGACACGGCGCCAGGTATCATCAATACTTTTGTCCACAGGATGACCGTCTGCGTGTTTCAGACGGTACTTCATATCCCAGATCTGTTGCGATATCGGTGCGACTTGCGCCATGGGTTTCCTCTTGTTCTGTAAACGGACTGTATCCGCTATTCAAATTCCTGTCGGGTTGCCAGATACAGACGGCGTTTCCTTGTACGAATACGAAATGTACGCCAAACGCCTATAAATCTAGGGATACAGCATTGTTTTCGAACAATTTCTGATGTTCAAAACACGAAATTCGGCCCCCAAATCTATGCTATACTAACCCCAGGGTCAATAATTTGTTCTTGTTATGTTTCCACAAGGTTGTCCCCCTGCAAGATCCCGCACAGGCCTTAACCTACCTTGTACCAAAGAGTTTTACCCATGATTCACAGGTCGGAGAAGGATGAGGGGGCTGCCAATCGTCCACAAAGTTATCCACAATACGTTGTCGCCAAAATATGCGTATTTTCAGCAATTTAACGCACATCTTAAAGTGACTCTTGATATTGCGTCTGCTGGTTCAGGTGCGGGCTTCTGCTTCCAGTTTTTCAGTAGCAGTATCAATCTGGGATTTAAGAGTCGCCATGAAATCCCGACGGTCCATACCCGGTTCAATGGCGGGCAGGAACTCCACGGTGATGGTGCCAGGGTATTTTTTGCCAATGCTCAACCGCCCCCAAAACAGGCCGGAATTTAGTGCGGCAGGAACAACCGGCACGTTTGCACTACGATATATCGCCGCAATACCCGGATGGTATTCCTTGGTTTGGCCGGGTAGCACACGGGTGCCTTCCGGAAAAATAATGACACGGCGACCTTCTTTAAGCCTGGCTTTCGTTTCCGCCAGCATTTGTTTCAAAGCACTCGCCCCGCCAGCCCGGTCGACAGCGATAGACCGTACTTTTCGCGCACACCAGCCCCATATCGGGATGGAAAGGAGTTCCTTTTTCAGAACGTACACCGTGCCCGGTAACAGTAACGGGAATATAGCGGTATCCCAGGCTGACTGGTGTTTTGACGCCACTACGACCGGCCCTTCGGGGATATTCTCCATTCCAACAATACGTATGTGGATGCCCAATAACCAACTGGACAAAAATCGAAGAATTTTGGTCCAGACGATTATCGCTTTCATGGTCATTTGCCACGGAAATGGCAACAGAAACACAATGTAGAGAAGCATTAAGACGGTAATGATATTTTGGACGACATCGAAGACGAAGGATCGGAATGCGATCATGATCGGGTTATGGCTCATGGTCGTCTCATTGATTTGTCGACACGGATACGACAGCAACGATATCAGTAACGAAGTGCCGTAACCACACAAGCAAATATTTGTTGTATTCCTTGATGACGAGTAAGGCGGTTCCAGGCCACCGCCACCACTGCGCCTTGACGTGATCGGGAAACACAGGATTCGAAACCAATTGGACATTGGGCATGGAGTATTGCAACTCCAGTATACTGCGCGGCATGTGGTATGCAGCAGTTACTAACCGGATCGAGTGAATTTCACGCCCTTTGGCCCATTGTGCTGTTTCTGCCGCATTTCCACGGGTATCAGTTGCATTTCCAATTTCGACCATGGAAGCCAGTTGATTTGTATCTTCGCGAAACAGTTTCAACAGATGATTCACGTCAATTCCCTGATAAACGCCAGATACAAACATCATGTCCGCCTTGCCGGCCTTTAGCAGATTGAGGCCGGATTCCAACCTGCCGCTTCCACCTGTGAGTACGACGATGGCGTCTGTATTCAGTTCTGGTTCCCGGACCGACGTTGGAATGATGTCCGCAAATGTGAAGAGGCCATATATCCATACCAGCAATATGACAGCAACACCGCCCCCGAACATAGCAAGCGGTTTATTCGAGCGCCGACGGGGAGGACGAGAACGAGCCATCAGGGCATCCGGGCAAGAGTTCGCAATACGGTTGTCCGAGCTGTTAACATAGCAATCAGTGCGACAATGATGGGCAGCACACCAATTGCAATGTAATGCGGCAATTGCAGTCCACTGGATTCCATTGTTTCCATCTGCATGCGCTCAGCAAAAAAGCCAATGGCCAGAAGGGTTGGAATAGCAAAGGCTAAACCGATAGCCCCCCCCTTCAAACCCAGCCATAACGCGCGGCTCGCGAACTGTCGAGCAACGTACGAATCATAGGCTCCGATCAAATGTAGGACGTGAATTGCCTCACGATGTATGGCGAGCCCCGTTCTTGTTGTAAAAATGACAGTCCCGATTGTTACCAGAAAAATCACCAACACGACTGAAAATGCAATCCACTGCAACGTTTGCAACAACCGAACCAGCCGGTCCAGCCACACGCGATGGTCATCTACGCTGACACCGGGCGCAGCGATTGCTAGACGTCGGCCAAGAGCCTCCGTATCAATGCCTGCATCAGGGTCGATAACGACATCTATCAGCCGTGGTAGCGGCAGATCAGACTCATCGGCCATATCGCCGAGCCACGGCTCGACCAACGCAAGCGTGTCGTCACGGTCCAGCAATGTTACATTGAGAACGCCAGGGGTGCTGGCCAGTACGGCAAGCGCATCCTGCAGAACCTTGGCATCAACATCCAAGCTGCCGTCCGCCGGCATTGCCTGGACAGTCAGAGTCCCGCTAATACCACGGTCCCAGCGCGTGACAGTATTGTTGAGTACCAGAATGCCTGCCATGGCTAACATGGCCAGATAGACCATGAATGCAATCAGCCACGGCAAAAACCGGGCGTGTGCATCGTGATCCAGGGGCAGGTCCGTACGGCTGATCATTTCAATGTATCATCCTATAGATAGTTCAGTACGTCGGGATCATAGGGCATGGCGGGTCGGCTATCTTCTCCATCGTTATCCTGATAGATGCCCCGGGTTTTGGTGGGTAACTGAAGGTGTCCCTCATCCAGATGTAACACCGGATGCGCCAGACGTTCGACAAGCTGCTGATTATGCGTGGCAATGACCACCGTCGTTCCCAGCCTGTTCAATTCTTCAAACAAATGCATCAGGCGGTATGCCATTCGATCATCCACGTTGCCCGTCGGTTCATCAGCCAACAATAACCGAGGCCTGGCGATGATTGCACGGGCAATAGCGACGCGTTGCTGCTGACCGCCGGACAATGTAGCAGGCTTCGCTTTCATGTGATTTTCGAGACCCACCCATGTCAACAACTCCTCCACATGTTTACGTACTTCTGCTTCCCGAGTGTCCGCGACGCGGAGCGGGAGCGCGACATTGTCGAACGTACTCAGATGATCGAGCAGCCTGTATTCCTGAAATACCACACCAACCCGGCGTCTCAAATTTGGTAAATCCTTACGCGACGTAATCGCAACATCGCGACCAAATAATGAGATCAGCCCGCGCGTCGGTCTCATTGCCATATACATCAACTTCATCAAAGACGATTTTCCAGCACCGCTGGCACCGGTCAGGAAGTGGAAGCTTCCGGCCTCAAGTTCGAAGTAGATATCCTGCAGAACCTCTGGTCCCAAGCCGTATCTCAAACCAACGTTTTCGAATCGGACTACCAGATCGCTCGATAAATTGCTCATATGCCGGTTACACGACCCCAAATATTGGACAAATTGGTACAAACCACCCTACATCGCCACAATGGCACGCCTCCGGGCTTTTCGTCCAGTTAGCCGGTGCATTTTTATAGTGTTTGATTTTGCTTTGTTTCAGTTACTTGCCTTCGAATCGTCGTCCGCTTATAAACGTGAAATGGCTAATATGCACGGGCTCGCATGATTATAAACTGCCCAAATTGCCGGACACAGTATTCCGTCGACCCGAATGGGTTCGGCTCGTCAGGTCGTATGGTCCGTTGTTTCAATTGCTCGAACCAGTGGCATCAACATCCCGTGACCGTCAATGTCCCGCGACCACCGGCAATGGCACCTGCACCACAGGCGTATGCGATGCCGGGCCATCCACCGCCGGGCTACCCGCCTGCGGCGTATGCCGGGTATCCACCGCCACCGGGTTATCCCCCGCCGGGTTATCCGCCTCCCGGCTATCCACCGCCACCAGGTTACCCCGCTGACCCGTCTGCACCTGCGTATCCCCCGGCACCGGAACTTCCGGAATCAGATCCTGATGATTTTGGTCTGTTTGAC
>JAJFID010000311.1 GCA_021775325.1 Rhodospirillales bacterium | reverse complement strand
CATGGACGTCAGATAGATTGTTCGATCCGGGATAAGGTTTGCCATATGAGGCTCGTCGTAGTCCAGCAACGGTCCCCAGATATCGTCTTCAATTACAAACAATCCCTGCCGTTCAACAATCTCTGCGATAGCATGGCGCCGCGCGGTGGGTAGTACGGTGGCCGTGGGGTTCTGGATTGTTGGCATGCAATAGAGAACACGTGGCGCATGTCTGCGACAGGCGTCTTCGAGGGCATCCGGGATCATACCGTGTTCGTCGGTGGCAACCGTCTCCAGTCGGAAACCAAACGTTCTGGCCAGATGAAATATGCCGGGGTAGGTGAGGGGCTCCACCAGAATGACATCACCCGGGTCCGCGACGGTCATCAGACCTATCAGGATGCCATGGTGAACCCCATTGGTGATGGCGATGCGGTCAGGATGTGCGTCCTGCAGATTGTGTTCGGACAACCAGTGGGCACCAGCCGCGATATGAGCGTCCAGGCCGGTATTCAACTGATAATTGGCGAGAACATCGATGTCTGGTGCGCTGGCGATATCGTGGAGTGTTTTGGAGAGCGCCGGTCCGGCATATCCCTGCACAGGCATGGCCCGTCCGAAATCCACAAAATCGGGTGTGTCGGCTGCCGGAAGAACAAAGGCATCGTGTGTCTGGGGTTGCATGTCGAGTACGTACGTGCCGCGCCCGACCTCACCACCGACGAGGCCGCGTCGTTCTGCTTCACGATAGGCGCGGGTCACGGTGCCCAAAGTGACGCCCAGGTCATAGGCAAGATTGCGTTGCGGTGGCAGCTTGCTGCCCGTCGGCAACCCGCCCCTCAGAATCTCTGCCCCAATGGCATTGGCAATGGCAAGATACTTGGGCCCGGCGTAGGGAGATAGGTCAGGAAGCCAATTTGTCATGGTGACAATAATGACATTGATAAAACCAAAAATCAATACAATAATGTCAATTGTAATCATTGTATCTATATTGGAGTAACGGTTATGAGTACATTTTATGTATCAACATATGGAAAATTGCTGCCAGGTAGGCGTTCACTATTTGCCACAATGCTGCGCTGGATACGGGTGCAGCGCGAACGACAGGCGTTGCTCGATCTTGACAATCGACTGTTGCAGGACATCGGTTTGTCCCGCAAAGATGTCATGCAGGAGTGCGCCAAGCGTTTCTGGCAGATCTGACTGAATGGCAGGGATACAAGTGCAGGATAAATCGGGTTCATTAACCGCGCCATCAACAGCGGTCATCGTTGGCGTCGCCGTCATATCCATGATTTTCTGGGGCGGCACGCCAGCGGCCACGCGATACGCGGTCAATGGATTTGATCCTGTGATGGCAGCGGTCCTGCGAACGATGGTTGCTGCCGCCATTTCCCTGCTGATTGTTGGTTTGATACGGTTGCCGGCACCTGCGGGCAACAGGCAGTGGGTACTGGCAGCGGTTTCGGGCATCAGTTGTTTTGCAATTTTCCCCATGCTTCTAGGATATGGAATTTCGCGGACATCCACCGGGCATGCGGCGTTGATTATCGCCATGGGACCCATTGCCACGGGCCTGATTGCGGCTGGCCTCAAGCGTGCAATTCCAGAAAAACAGTGGTGGAACGGAACTGTCGTGGCACTTGCTGGCGTTGGATTGCTGCTCAGCGAAAGCGTAGGCGCGGAAACGGGTACTGGAGCAAGCGATCTTTTTGGTGACGTCGTTTGCATCATCGGAATGTGCATCGTCGCGATCGGCTACATAGCTGGCAGCCGCCTGTCCGCTGAACAGAATGCGTTTGGTGTGACCTGTTGGGGATTGATTATTGCCGGGTTCGTTTTATTGCCGATACTTTTGCTTCGTAGCGCCGGGTTGGACTGGGCTGCTGTGGGATTACCCAGTTGGGGTGGCGTATTTTATCTGGCACTGATTTCGTCAATCATCGGTTACGCCGGTTTCTTTTGGGCCCTTGATCGTGGCGGCGTTATGCGAATATCGCCCATACAGTTCATAGTTCCTGTTGCCGGCGTTATCTTTGGCTGCATACTTTTTGACGAATCCTTCACGTGGGTCATGTTTATGAGTGCCGTTGCCATCATTGGTGGAATTGCTTTTGCGCGTCGTCCCTGACATTCGGATGACGAAACAGGATCGGGAGTTGATGATATGAAACCTGCGAGCCTTGAAGAACTGGAGGCGGCTGCGGAATTGATCTACCAGCACCTGCAACCTACACCCCAGATCGCGTGGCCTCTGCTGGCTGAACGATGTGGGTGCGAGGTCTGGGTCAAGCACGAGAATCACACGCCTATTGGCGCGTTCAAGGTTCGTGGTGGTCTGGTCTATCTGGATCACCTGAAAAAACGGGAACCAAATGTGGCTGGCGTCATTTCCGCCACGCGTGGCAATCACGGACAAAGTATTGCGCTGGCGGCGAGGTTGTCAGGGCTACCGTGTGTCATTGTTGTTCCCGAAGGTAACAGCCGCGAGAAAAACAACGCCATGCGAGCCTTTGGTGCCGAGTTGATTGTTCATGGCCATGATTTTCAGGCAGCCGCCGAGTATACAGCCGGACTGGCGGAGGAGCGTGGGTGTCACTTTGTGCCGTCATTCCATGAGCATCTGTTCACGGGCGTAGGCACCTATGGTTTGGAATTTTTTCGCGAATCACCAGAGCTTGATGCCGTCTATGTTCCCATCGGCATGGGTTCGGGTATTTGTGGTCTGATCTCGGCACGTGATGCACTGGGGCTGAAGACGGACATCATCGGTGTGGTCGCGGAACAGGCGGCCAGTTACGCGCTGTCTTTTCAAAAACGCCAGCCGATTTCCACCAATTCTGCCGAT